>CACXFE010000040.1 GCA_902766855.1 Oscillospiraceae bacterium
CGGCGAACCGCTCGCAATAGCGGCAGTTTTCTTCTAACCGGCGGAGTTGCTGTTCCGCCCGCTTGATACTATCGCGCACACCCTGCCGCGTGATGCCGGCGTTTTCCGCAATCTCGGAAAGAGATAAATCGTCATTATAATAATATTCGACCATCTCCCGCTGCTTTTCGTTTAAAAAAGCACCGTAAACATCAAGCAGGGAGGAAACCGTCAGATCCTTCACGGCAAAACCGCCTCTCTGTAAAGTCTTTCCCTTTACAGGCAACAGTATACCACAGGTTTTCCTCCCTGTCAAGCATTTTTCTTTACAGATATGGTTTTAAGGCTGCCAAGCGTCAAAAAACGCGAGAATCGCCGCACGCTCCGCCTGCACGGTGCCCTGCACAATACCGTTCCGCCCGCCGCCGCGCACGGTCAAGCGATTTTTAAAATCCACAAAGAAGGTGTTTAAAGCCGCTTCTTCACCGCAAGCGGCAAACGAATAGGCCGGATCGGCGCCGGAAAACACGGCGCGTATTCCACCGTACGCTTGATGCAGGGCGTCTGCGTACAGTTGCAGTTCTTTCCCGTCCAAATCCTCTTCAAACAAGGCGGTTACCGGCTTTTCGGAATCAAAAGTTTTGATTTTTTCCGCAATCAGCCGCTTTTTCATTTGTGAAAGCGCCCATTTTGCTTCGCCAAGTTGGTTGTTCAGTTTTTCCACCCCGTCAAAAACCTCGTTTTGCTTGACCGCTAACAGGTTGGAAATCTTCTGCACGCCGGTGTATTTGGCGCGGTAATCCAAGAGTGCGTCTTTCCCGCATTTGATCCGGATCCGGATGCCGCCTTTGTTTTTTTCGAAGTCCAGCACCTTGATCAGTCCGATCTCCCCGGTGCTTTTTACATGGGGCGCACAGCAGGCGCAAAGATCAACTTCCCCGATTTTAACCAGCCTGACTTCCCCCTCGATCCCGGCTTTGCTGCGATAATCGAGTGCGGCCAGTTCCGCGGGAGGCGGCGTCCATGCGGTAACCGGCAGGTCGGCAAATACCGCCTCGTTGGCAAGCGTTTCGATCGCATCCAACTGTGACCGGGTCAAAATCCCGTTGAAATCGGCGGTCGCTTCTTCCCCCAAATGGAATCCTACATTATCAAGGCCGTAATGACGGTGGATCAATCCCGATAAAATATGCTCGCCGCTATGATTTTGCATATGACGCAGGCGCCGCGCAAAATCCACCGTACAGCAAGCGGTGCCGAGCGGTACGGCGCGATCGGTTTTATGCAGGATCACCCCGTCTTGCAGCTGCACATCAAGTACCGCCGCATCCGCAAGGGTGCCGAAGTCACAGCCTTGTCCCCCGCCTTCCGGAAAGAAAGCGGTGCGATCAAGCACCGTTTCATAAAATCCCGCCCGCTTTTCACACGACAGGACTTCCGCCTGAAAAGTGCGGATATGAGAATCCCGTTCATATAGTTTTTCGGTCATGCTTTTTCACCAAAGCGGTTTTGTATGATATGCGCCGCCTTATAAATATCGCCGCCGCCCATGGTGATGACAATATCGCCCGCTTTCGCGGTTTTCATCACCGCGTCTGCCACATTTTCAAATCCGTCGATCACAACCGCATCCGGCAAACGCGCGGCAAGATCTTCCGATTTGATCCCGTAGGTGTTGACCTCTCTCGATCCCATAATGGGGGTAAGGATCACCTTGTCCGCAAGGGAAAGCGCCTTGATAAACTTTTCTTTCAGCAAGGCGGTACGGGAGAAAGTAAAGGGTTGAAAAACCACGATCACCCGGTCATACCGCAATTCTTTGGCGGCAGAAAGCGTTGCGGCGATCTCGGTGGGATGGTGGGCGTAATCATCCGCCAAAGTAAAGCCGCCGTATTCTCCCAAAAACTCAAAGCGGCGCCCCGCCCCCGTAAAACGCTCGATCGCGGCTTTGATCCCGGCGGGCTCCACCCCAAGATCATAACAGACCGCAAACGCCGCAAGACCGTTCAACACATTATGGCGCCCAGGAATATGCATTTCAAGGCGGGCAAGGGTTTCTCCGTTTTTCACCACATCAAAAGCAAACCCGAATTTTCCACTCACCACATTTTCGGCGCGGTAATCATTTTCCTGTCCGAAACCGAAGGTCACGCGGTCAGCGGAGATTCCCTCGGCGGCCTGATGGGCCAATGCGTCATCGCCGTTATAATAAGCCAAACGCGACATTGCCAAAAACTTATGGAACGAAAGCGTGAGGTTTTCCATGGTTTTGAAATAATCCAGATGATCGTTGTCGATATTCAGCAGTACCGCGATATCGGGCGACATTT
Organism: Oscillospiraceae bacterium; assembly: GCA_902766855.1. Lineage (GTDB taxonomy): Bacteria > Bacillota > Clostridia > Oscillospirales > Acutalibacteraceae > UBA737. The sequence continues at coordinate 2,310 of CACXFE010000040.1, forward strand.
GAAGGAAGGTGTCCACGAACTCACAGGATTCGCATACCATGGTTTGTGAACCGCCCGCAATCCCGTTGGAACCGATCAGCGGAAGTTTGCCGCCGATCACCGCGGTAGGATCGCACTTGTTTAAAATGAGAATTTGTGTTATGATAGAGGTAACGGTGGTTTTGCCGTGTGTGCCGCAAACCCCGATCACATTGTCGAACTGTCTGGTCAGTGCCCCGAGCAAGTGGGAGCGTTCCATCGTCGGTATGCCCTTCTCTTTCGCGGCGATCAGTTCGGGATTGCTCGCGGCAATGGCGGCGGAATAGACCACCAGTTCCGCATCCCCGATATTGTCGGCACGGTGCCCCATATACACCGGGATTCCAAGGGCTTTGATCCGTTTCAGAGGATCGCTCTCATTATTGTCAGACCCGGTCAGCCGGTAACCCTTACTGTGCAGGATCTCCGCCAGCGGGCACATCCCGCTCCCGCCGATGCCGATCATATGGATGCGTTTTACCTGTTGAATCACTTGATCTTCTTCGCGTACTATTTTCATATCGGTTCTCCTATAATTTGGTTTCAACCCTATTATATTGCGAAATGCCGAAAAAATAAACCCTTTTTTTCAAAAGGAGATGAAGTTTTTGAAAATTCCGTCCGATATTGAAGCCGTCATCACCGTCCTTACCCGGAACGGATACGAAGCCTACGCGGTAGGCGGGTGCGTTCGGGATATGCTTCGCGGGGAGGAACCGCACGATTACGACATCACCACTTCCGCCCCGCCGGAAGAAATGATCCGGCTCTTTGAAAAAACCGTGCCCACCGGCATCCGCCACGGCACCGTTACGGTGCTGACATCCGCCCGCGCGGTGGAAGTGACCACCTACCGGAGCGACGGCGAATACCGCGATCATCGCCGCCCCGAGCAGGTCACTTTTGTGAAAACGCTGCGGGAAGACCTGGCCCGGCGGGATTTTACGGTCAATGCCATGGCCTATCATCCGGAAGCCGGCTTGCAGGATCCGTTTGGTGGAAACAAAGATTTGCAAAACCGCCTGTTGCGGGCGGTGGGCGATCCGAAAAAGCGGTTTGAAGAAGACGCTCTGCGCATTCTTCGCTTGTTCCGTTTCGCCTCGGTTTTACAATTTCAAATCGAGCCCGCCACGCTGAAAGCCGCACTCCAATGTGCCGATTTACTGCAAAGCATCAGTGCCGAGCGGATACGGGAAGAATTACGGAAAGCGGTGGCAGGCAAGCAAATCGAATCGTTTTCTCCCCTGATCACTTGCGGCGGGCTTGCTTTTTTAGGCCTGAAAAACGAGCCGGATTACCGCTTGATCACCGCACTGCGCGGCGAAAGCGACATCGCATTGTTTGCGTTTTTCCATTCCGCGGGGGCGGATGCGCTCCACGCGTTTACCAAGTTGAAAGCCTCCAACGCCCAAAAAGCGATATGCCGGGACCTTGCTTTTTTGCTCTCCTCCCCCCTGCCGCAAACCAAAGCGGAGGTCAAAGAGCGCCTCTATCGCACTTCGCCCGCGGCGGTCGAACGATATTTTCGCTATCTTTGCGCCGAAGGCAAGGATTGCGAAAAACCGCGCCGCCTGTTAGCGGAAATTGCCGCGAATCAGGAGCCGTACCGCATTTGCGACTTAAAAATCGGCGGCACGGATTTAAAAAAACTCGGCATAGAAGGCGAAAAGACCGGGCAAGTGCTGGAAGCCCTGCGGCAAATGGTGGTGGAACAGCCGGAGAAAAACCGGCGATCCGCCTTGTTGGAAGCCGCGAAAAATTTCATATGAACGCATCCCTCATCAGCGCCATAAACTGTAATGTACAGCATGGCGCTGATTTTATTTTCAGGCAGTGATAACGGTGAAGATATTGATTATCGGCGGCGACAGCCGCATGAGTACGGCGGCAAAAGAACTTGCACGCCGCGGTTTTTCTGTAGAAACGGCAGGTCTTGTAAAAGGCGATAACGGGCATATTCAGGATGCCGATGTGCTTCTGTTGCCCGTTCCCACCACGCGGGACGGAAAAACGGTTTACGCCCCTTTTGCAGACAGGGAGTTTTTACTCTCCGAAATCGAAGCGGCGGCGGGAACGCGGATGATCCTGACCTGCGGCGCTGTTTTTTCGGGAGAAAACGCCGTGAATTACGGCGCACTCGACAGTTACTCCCTTTTGAACGCGGTGCCGACCGCCGAAGGAGCAATCAAGTTAGCCATTGAACATACCGATTTTACGCTTTGGCAAAGCCGGGCGCTGGTGATCGGGTATGGGCGCGTCGGGAAAGTACTGGCGGAGCGCCTGCGCGCGATGGGTTGCCTTGTGACCGTAAGCGCCAGGAAAGACGGCGATCTCGCCCTTTGTGAAACTTTAGGCTATGAAACGGTCAAAACCGGGGAAATCGAAAAAGTTCTGCCTTTTGCGGACATCATTTTCAACACGGTGGACGCTCGTGTGATCGAAGACCGCGATTTGCGGCATACCGCGGCTTCGCTGATGATCGATCTGTCAAGCAAAGGCGGGTTTGATCCGGCAGAGGCACAAAAGCGCGGGATCACCGCGCTGAAAGCGCCGGGGCTGCCCGGCAAAGTCGCGCCGGTCACTGCCGGAAAAATTTTGGCAAAAACTGTATCGCAACTGGTTGCGCACAGCATTTAAGAAAGAGGAGAGCATTATGAAAGACATCACGCTGGGATATGCGTTTTGCGGTTCTTTCTGCACGATGGCGCAGTCGCTTGCCGCGCTGAAAGGGCTTGCCGAAACAGGCTGGAAAATCAAGCCGATCATGTCACAGATCGTATACCATACCGATACCCGTTTCGGCAAAGCGGAAGATCTCCGCAAAGAGGTGGAAAAAGCGTGCGGCGAGCCGATCATCCATGATATTCCCGCGGCAGAGCCGATCGGGCCGAAAAACCTGTTGGACGCCATCATTGTGGCGCCCTGCACCGGCAACACTATGGCCAAAATCGCGCTCGGCATTACCGATACTCCCGTGACGATGGCGGTCAAAGCGCACCTGCGCAACAACAAGCCGGTCATTCTGGCCATCGCCACCAATGATGCGCTTGGCGCTTCGGCAAAGAATCTCGGGCTTTTACACAACACGGCCAATGTGTATTTCGTGCCTTACCGCCAGGATGATCCGTTCGGTAAAAACAATTCGCTGGTTTGCGATTTCGGCAAAATCCCAGAAACCCTGGAAGCCGCGTTGCAAGGCAAACAGATTCAACCGGTTTTGTTATAATGTTTGCCGAACAAATCAAAAGTCCCTGACATCAATGATGGAAGGGACTTTTGATTTGTTCAGTTGCCATTATGATAACGCCGGCCCGCGCGCCGGGTGTTCTATTGGATAGAGCCACCGGCGCATTTTGACAGCAGCAAAGAACTGCCCCTTGCAAAAAACGCCCGGATCCGATATACTGATATTATCAAAATCGGAGGAAAAAACCATGCTGTTGATTTATGTTCGCCACGGACAACCCATTTATGACCCGGATTCTTTAACCCCTCTCGGGGAGCGGCAGGCCGAAGCATTGGCAAAACGGCTGGCGCTGTTCGGAGTGGATAAAATCTATTCTTCCACCTCGGAGCGGGCGATCCGCACGGCAAAGCCAACCTGTGAACTGCTGAACAAAGAGGCGGAATTGCTTGATTTTTGCAACGAAAAATACGCCGCCGCAGATTTGGGGGTCGGGGAAGGCGCAAATTGGAATTGGGCGTTTGCCCACCGGGAAGTGAAAGAAAAGTTGATGAACCCCGAAGTGACCGCCATGGGGTTTGATTGGTACCGGCACCCTTCCCTTGCCCCGTATGATCTCAGCAGAGGCATCGAGCGGGTTTACCGCGAAACCGACCGCCTTCTCGCGTCTTTGGGATTTGAGCATGATCGCTTTACCGGCCGCTATCGCGTGACCGGGGAAAAATACAAAAGAGTGGCGCTTTTTGCGCACCAGGGGTTCAGCACGCTGTTTTTCAGTTGCCTGATGGATATTCCCTATCCCCTCTTTGCCACGCGTTTCAATATTTCGCACAGCGCGTTTTCCGTTGTGGATTTTGCGGCCGGGAGCGATATTTCCGAACCGCAGATCCTCACCCTGTCGTCAGACGCACATTTATATAAAGAAGGATTACCGCTCCGTTACAACGGGGATTCCCGCTTGCAATTTTGATCCAATAAACCCCCGGCAAAAATCCGCCGCAAAAAAATGAAAAAAATCCTTGACTTTAAAGAACGGTTGTGGTATAGTATTTAGGCGCGGAAAAATGCTGGTGTAGCTCAGTTGGTAGAGCAGCTGATTTGTAATCAGCAGGTCGGGGGTTCGAGTCCGTCCACCAGCTCCAGCTTATAATCGAGTCTTGAGAGGACTTGAACCCTAAGAGGGTGAGCAATGTTAAGAAAACATCACAGTGTGATGTTTTTAATTGCGAAGTGCGTGGCGGCTATGCCGCAAGCACGGCAGACTTTTGAAAAAAGGCTGCGTCCGTCCACCAGCTCCATTCTTTTAGCAGGATAAGAGCAAGGGCTTGAACACTAAGAGGGTGAGCAACGGTGTGAAAACATCACGGTGTGATGTTTTTCGTTGCGAAGTGCGCCGCGGCTATGCCGCAAGCACGGCAGACTTTTCCGCAACAATTTCATATGGGAGAGTTCCCGAGTGGCCAAAGGGGACAGACTGTAAATCTGCTGCTTTTCAGCTTCGATGGTTCGAATCCATCCTCTCCCACCATCCGGGCAGGTTTTTTAACCTGCCCTTTTCTTGTCTCAAAATGCCCGAAAACGCCCTATTTATGCGGGTTCCCAGACTTTCATA
>CACXFE010000041.1 GCA_902766855.1 Oscillospiraceae bacterium
GAAACCAAGAAATAAATAATGAAATTGGGAATATAAGAGAGAAGAAAACGCAGATATTTCCGCACGCTTAAACGGCTTTTAAATACAAAACAACTGTTAAGGACATAATTGATCGTCAACGAAATGAAATACCCGATATACGCCGCGATGTTATTCTGAATTTTCAAATGTGCAAGCCAGGAGAAGAACGCCGCGTTAAAGGTATTGATAATGCCGATCAGGCAATAGCCGATAAATTTCCGGTTCCAAAATGTTTTTTTCAACTTTTGCAAGAATGCGGACACGGTTTCATCCTCCCTTCTTTGATATTTTACTATTTTATCATGTTTTGCATTGTTTTACAAGAAAATAATAAAAAAACCTTGACAAACCGAAAAACGAATGATACAATACTCTCAACAATCAAAATGCGTTGATGGAATTAAGTTTATTCAACCTTGTTTCAGAGAGCCGGCGGGCGGTGCGAGCCGGTGCGGGAAGGATAGATCGTCTCATTCCGGAGCAGAGCGGCTGAAACACAGTAAGCGGCTACGGCACTGCACCGTTATCAGGGCAGGGGGCTTGTTGGAGTCCTGTGGAGTGACCGTTTTTGAAAGAAACGGTAATCAGGGTGGTACCGCGAAAGAAGTTTTCGTCCCTGAGATCGTGTTATGCGATCTCAGGGTTTTATTTTTTGGAAAACCTGCCAACGAAATCAACAGAAAGGTTTGAATGTTATGAAACACATCAGAATGGCCGACCGAACGCTTTGCGGTGAAAAAAGCACATTGGGCTTCAAGGAAAAAATCGAGATCGCCCGCCAGTTGGAGCAATTAGGAGTGGATGTGATCGAGTTGCCCGCGGGCAGCAGTGCCAAAACGGATATTTTATTGGTGCGCACCATTGCGGCTTTTGCCAAAAACAGCATCCTTTCGGTTGCGGTAGGGCTGGATGAGGAAGGCGTTGAAAACGCCGCCGCGGCGCTGAATACCGCCGCACATCCCCGCTTGCGGGTGGAATTGCCGATGTCTACGGTGGGGATGGAATATGTTTGCCATAAAAAAGCGCCGAAAATGGGAGAGTATGTAACGGCGCTGATCACCGCCGCCAGAGCAAAGTGCGACGATGTGGAGTTCTGCGCGGTAGACGCCACGAGAGCCGAGGAGGATTTCCTCTTTGATATGATCGCCGCGGCAATCGGCGCGGGCGCCCGCACCATAACGGTGTGTGACAGCGCGGCCGAACAAATGCCGGATGAATTTGCCGCCTTTGTAGAACGGATCGCGGCAAAAATCGGGGATCAGCCGGTTGAACTGGCGGTGGCATGCAGTGATAAAAACGGCATGGCGGCGGCCAATTCGGTGCTGGCGGTCAAGAAAAATGCGGGCATGGTCAAGGCTTCGTTGGAGGGCGAGATCACGCCGCTTGAAACCTTTGCGGGGATGATCAAGAATTGCGGCAACACCTGCGGCTTTTCCTCCCATATCCGGTATACACAACTTCACCGCATTGCCAAGCAGATCCGCTGGATCATGGGCGGCAACCGCGCGGAGCGTTCCGTTTTGGCGGCAGGCGAGGAAGAAAGCGTGATCCGGCTGGACGCGAAGGATGATCTGAACGCCGTGAATGAGGCGGCGCGGCAGTTGGGATACGATCTTTCCGAAGAGGATTTGGAAAAAGTATACGCGGAGTTTAAGCGTGTAGCGGAAAAAAGAACGGTAGGCGCCAAAGAACTGGAAGCCGTGATCGCCACCACCGCGTTACAGGTGCCGCCCACCTATGCTTTGGTGAGTTATGTGATCAACAATGGCAATATTATCTCTGCTTCGGCGCAAATCACCCTGGCGGCGGAAGGGGAAAACCGCAAAGGCATCTCCATCGGGGACGGGCCGATCGACGCGGCGTTTCTTGCTATTGAGCAGATCATCGGCCGCCATTACGAACTGGATGATTTTCAGATCCAGGCGGTCACCGAGGGGAAAGAGGCGGTCGGTTCCGCGCTTGTGCGCCTGCGCTCACGGGGAAAACTGTACTCTGGCAACGGGGTTTCCACCGATATTATCGGGGCGAGCATCCGTGCTTATGTGAACGCGGTCAATAAGATCGTGTATGAGGAGGCGTGATGATGAAACTTTCTTTTTCAACCAAAGGCTGGCATGATATTCGGTTTGAAAACTTCTGCAAAGTGGCGACCGATCTGAAATTTCAGGGGATCGAACTGCATAATATCCATAACCGCCTGTTTACCGATAAAGACGGTGCGTTTCATGATTATACAGCGGCCGCCACGGTGCGCAAACTGTATGAAATGAAACTGCAACTGCCTTGTATTGACGCGATCTGCGATCCTTCCGAAGAGGCGGAAAAACAAGACTGCCTCCGGGAAATCACCGCCTGTGTGGATATTGCGTATAATCTCGGGATCCCGAATGTGCGCGTGAAGGCGAAAAACGGCACGGTGGAAGCGGTGAAAGCAGTCATGGATGAACTGCTGCCTTACGCGGAGGAAAAAGGCGTGACGCTGTTGCTTGAAACTTCCGGTTTGTTCAGCAACACGGCAAAACTGCGGGAAGTGCTGGAAAGTTACGCCAGCGATTACCTTGCCGCTTTGTGGGAGTTGCATTCGCCGTATTTCTTTTCGGGTGAAACCCCGCAGGAAACGATCAAGAACCTGGGGGCATATGTCCGGCATGTGCATATCAAAGACGCGGTCAAAAAAGGCGACGGGGTGGAGTTCTGCCTGATTGGGGAAGGCGAAATGCCGATCGGAAACATGATGGCGGCATTGCGCTCGGTCAATTACGATGGATTCATTTCGCTCGAATGGGATCCGGCATGGTCGCCGGAACTGGATGATATGGAGATCATTTTTTCTCATTTCGTCAATTTTATCAGCCAGTTCGGGGATACCGCCCGTGCGCAGTCGGCTTTGTATTACAACCGTGCGCACACCGGGAAATATGTATGGAAACAGGATATTCTGATCGAAGAAACCTTTCCGCAGGTGTTGGATCGCATGGTGGAAGAATTCCCCGATCAGTATGCCTTTAAGTATACCACCCTGGATTATACAAGAACTTACAGCGAGTTTCGGGACGATGTGGATACCTTTGCCCGGTCGCTGATCGCGTTGGGCGTAAAAGCGGGCAGCCATGTATCGGTATGGGCGACCAACATCCCGCAATGGTACATTGCCTTTTGGGCGACTACCAAAATCGGCGCGGTATTGGTGACCGTGAACACCGCGTATAAGATCCATGAAGCGGAATATCTTTTAAAACAATCCGACACTCATACGCTGATCATGGTGGACGGATACCGTGATTCCAACTACCGTGAAATCATGGCGGAACTGTGCCCCGAACTGGAACAGACCGAACCCGGCGCACCGCTGCACAGCAAACGCCTGCCGTTTTTGCGCAATATCATCACGGTGGGCTTCCGGCAAAAAGGCTGTATCACTTGGAATGACGCGATTGAGCGCGGAAAAACGGTGCCGGTCAGTGAAGTATACCGCATGGCGGCGCTGGTGGATAAAGACGATGTATGCAATATGCAGTACACCTCAGGTACCACCGGGTTCCCAAAAGGCGTTATGCTGACCCACTATAATGTGGTGAACAACGGCAAGTGCATCGGGGATCGCATGGAGTTATCCACGGCGGATCGCATGATGATCCAGGTGCCGATGTTCCACTGCTTCGGGATGGTGCTTGCCATGACCGCGAGTATGACGCATGGCGCCACCCTGCTGCCGCTTCCGTATTTCTCTCCGAAACCGGCGCTGGCCTGCATTCATTCCGAGCATATCACCGCTTTTCACGGCGTTCCCACCATGTTTATCGCTATGTTGGAAAACCCGGATTTTCCCAAAACCGATTTCTCTTATATGCGCACCGGCATTATGGCGGGCAGCCCCTGCCCGGTGGCTGTGATGCAGGATGTCGTGAACAAGATGAATATGAAAGAAATTGTGATCGTGTACGGGCAAACAGAGGCTTCGCCCGGATGCACCATGAGCACCGTGACCGATTCGATCGAAACCCGTGTGAACACCGTGGGAAAAGCCCTGCCGGAGATCGAATGCAAAATCATTGATCCCGAAACGGGGGAGGATTGCCCGGACGAAGTGACCGGCGAATTTGTGGCGCGCGGCTATAATATCATGAAAGGGTATTACAAAATGCCCGAGGCAACCGCAGCCGCCATTGATCAGGATGGCTGGCTGCACACCGGGGATCTTGCCTGCCGCACGCCCGAGGGATATTATCGCATCACGGGGAGATTGAAAGATATGATCATCCGCGGCGGGGAGAATATCTACCCGAAAGAGATCGAGGAATTTATTTATACCCATCCGAAAGTGAAAGATGTGCAGGTGATCGGGGTGCCGGATGAACAATACGGCGAAGAGATCATGGCCTGCGTGATCTTAAAAGACGGCGAAAGCATGACCGTGGAGGAAATGAAAGCCTTCATCAATTCGCATATGGCGCGCCATAAAGTGCCGCGGTATATTGATTTTGTTGACAGTTTCCCGATGAATGTTGCGGGCAAAATTCTGAAATATAAAATGCGGGAAGACGCGATCCAAAAACTCGGTCTTCAAAAAGCGGACAGTGTGGTGACGGCGTAATGGTGGACGGAAAGTATTTTGTAACCGACTCGCATTGCCACATTTACCCGGAGAAAATCGCGGAAAAAGCCGTGGGCGGAACCGATCGCTTCTACGGTGTGACTTCTCATTGCCGGGGCACGGTGGAGGATCTGCTATCCGAAGGCGAAAAAGCAGGGATCGACCGCTTTATTGTGCAATCGGTCGCCACTACGCCGAAGCAGGTGAAAAGCATCAACGAATTTATTGCAGGGGAAGTGGCGGCGCATCCCGGCAAACTGGTGGGGCTTGGCACGCTTCACCCGGACAGCGAGGATTTGGCGGGCGATGTGGCGCATCTGCGGGAACTGGGGCTGCGCGGTGTGAAACTGCACCCGGATATTCAGGCTTTCAAGATCGATGATTACCGTTGCCTCAAAATTTACGAACTGTGCGAAGAAACGGGGCTGCCCATTTTGATGCACACAGGGGATAACCGCTATGATTATTCCAACCCCAATCGCCTGTTGCCGATTTTGGATATATACAGCGGTCTTACGGTGATCGGCGCGCATTTCGGCGGTTGGTCGATTTGGGAAGAAGCCAGTTTTCAATATGCCGGGCGCAAGAATTTTTATGTGGATTGTTCTTCTTCTTTCCCGTATTTGAGTGCTGAAACCGCAAAGGAAATCATCCGGCGTTACGGGGCGGATCGGGTGCTGTTCGGCACCGATTATCCCATGTGGTCACCCCGGGAGGAAATCGAAACATTTTTGTCTTTGGGGCTTGACGAAAGCGAAATAAAATGTATACTTAATAGTAATAGTTCTCAATTATTTGGTTTGGAGTGATCGTTTTGAAGAAATATCGGCAGGATACGGTTTGCGTACAGGGAGGGTACGCCCCCGGCAACGGCGAGCCGCGGCAGATCCCGATCGTGCAAAGCACAACCTTTAAATATGCCACCAGTGAAGATATGGGCAAACTGTTCGATCTGGAAGCCAGCGGATATTTTTATTCCCGCCTGCAAAACCCCACTTGTGACACGGTGGCGGCGAAAATCTGCGCATTAGAAGGCGGCACCGCCGCTATGCTGACTTCTTCCGGCCAAGCGGCTTCGTTTTATGCGATCTTCAATATTGCTTCCTGCGGGGATCATATCGTATCTTCTTCCTCGATTTACGGCGGCACCTATAATCTGTTTGCGGTTACCATGAAGCGCATGGGGATCGAGTTTACCTTTGTTGCGCCCGATTGCACGAAAGAGGAACTGGACGCCGCTTTCCGCCCGAATACCAAGGCGGTTTTCGGGGAAACGATCGCCAACCCGGCGCTGACGGTGCTGGACTTTGAAAAATTTGCTTCGGCGGCGCACGCACACGGGGTTCCGCTGATTGTGGATAATACCTTTGCCACGCCGGTCAACTGTCGGCCGTTTGAATGGGGCGCGGATATTGTTACACATTCCACGACTAAATATATGGACGGTCATGGTGCGGCGGTAGGCGGCTGTATTGTGGATTCCGGGAAATTTGACTGGACAAAATATCCCGAAAAATTCCCCGGCCTTTGCACGCCGGATGAAAGTTATCACGGCATCACCTATACCGAGCGATTCGGTCTTGGCGGGGCGTTTATCACCAAAGCGGTCGCCCAACTGATGCGGGATTTCGGCTCGGTGCAGTCCCCGCAGAGCGCGTTTATTCTGAACCTCGGATTGGAAAGCCTGCATGTGCGCATCCGGAAACATTGCGAAAACGCGCTGGCGGTGGCGCAAGCCCTTCAAAACGATCCGAGGATCGCCTATGTGGTCTATCCCGGGCTGAAAGGCGATCCTTATTATGAGGTTGCGAAAAAATATATGCCGAACGGCACCACCGGGGTGGTCAGTTTCGGGTTGAAAGGCGGCAGGCGCGCGGCGGAAGCCTTTATGAAGCATTTGAAGATCGCCGCGATCGAAACCCATGTGGCGGATGCGCGCACTTGCTGTTTGCATCCTGCCAGTTCCACCCATCGGCAAATGAGCGAAGAAGAACTGGCGGCGGCGGGCGTTCCGTCTGATTTGGTGCGCTTTTCCTGCGGGCTTGAAAGCGCGGAGGATCTGATCGAAGATATTTTACAGGCACTCGATCACGCGGAAAGCGAGGCATAAAATGCCGATCAAAATTCCCAATGATCTGCCGGCGGTGAAAACCCTGCACGATGAGAATATCTTTGTGATGACCGAAACCCGCGCCGTCACACAGGATATCCGGCCGCTGAAAATCCTGCTGTTGAATCTGATGCCGAAAAAAATCGAAACCGAAACGCAGATTTCCCGATTGCTCGGCAATTCGCCTTTGCAAGTGGATTTGGAATTTATCCATACCAAAAGCCATCAGTCCAAAAACACTTCGGCAGAGCATTTGTTTACTTTTTATAACACATTCGATGAGGTGAGGGATCGCACTTTTGACGGGCTGATCATCACCGGCGCACCGGTGGAACACCTGGAATTTGAAGAAGTGGAATACTGGGAAGAACTCTGCGAGATCATGGAATGGAGCAAAAGCCATGTGCAAAGCACTTTTCATATCTGTTGGGGTGCGCAGGCGGGGCTTTATTATCATTTCGGAATCGGGAAACACCTGTTGCCGAAAAAACTGTTCGGGGTGTTCCCGCATACGGCGGATTATAAACGCTCCATGTTGCTGCGCGGGTTTGACGATGTGTTTATGGTGCCGCATTCCCGCCACACCACGATCGACCGGGAAGAAGTGGAAAAAGTGCGTGAACTGAAAATACTTGCCAGTTCAAAAGAAGCCGGCATTTACGCGCTTTCCACCGCAAAAGGCAGGCAAATTTTCATCACCGGCCATTCCGAGTATGACGCCAATACGCTGGCGGACGAGTATTTCCGGGATCTTGGCGAAGGCAAGCCCATTGATTTGCCGCAGCATTATTTTACGGATGACGACCCGAAAAAACCGCCGTTGGTGACATGGCGCTCCCACGCCAATCTGCTTTATTCCAACTGGTTGAATTATTTTGTTTACCAAACAACGCCGTACGATTTGAACAAAATCAAATAAGACAAAACAAAACTCCGCGAAAAGCGCGATCCACATTTTGAATGTGTGCGCCTGATCGTGGAGTTTTTTATTGTTTTATCCGTGAAAAGCGGGATTCCCGTAGATCGCCAGATCAACTTTGCCGTCGATCACTTTGATCCCGTCTTCCTCTAAACGCTTGCGTTGCCCTTCCGCCCCGCCGAACACAAAGTTTTCGGCGAGTTCCCCTTTGTGGTTGACCACCCGAAAGCACGGGTAGCGCGTTTCATCGGGATTGCGGTGTAAAATATTGCCAACTACCCTCGCAAGCCCTTTGTTGCCAAGCGCCTGTGCGATCTCTCCATAGGTGATCACATGGCCTTTCGGCACGGTTTGCAGCAGGCGGAAGACTTTTTCTTCCAGTTCGGTCATATCGCACCTGCTTTCCAAAAAAGAGTGAGTCGGTCGGTAAGCCGAGTTCTGTCGTGGACGGTCATCTATCTCGACGCGGGATCGCTCCCTGCGCTCCAGCCGCTTTTCGCAGCACACCGGGCCGATGTATTGCTGCATTCAGCGTTGCTCCGAATAGGGTTTACAGGATCTCGATGTTCCCATGAGACCGGTGAGCTCTTACCTCGCCTTTCCACCCTTACCGCAAGATGCGGCGGTATCTCTCTGTTGCACTTTCCCTAAGGTCACCCTCGGCAGCCGTTAACTGCTATTCTGCCCTGCGGGGCTCGGACTTTCCTCAGGCATTTCTGCCCGCGACCGCCTGACCGACTCTGCCTTTATTGTACCATAGAAAAGCGATCATGTCAAAAAATTTTTTGGCATGAAATGTTGTGCGATCATGCGGATCCTTTCGTGATTTCCATGCGATTCGGGCTTTGCAGTTACGGCGATGGGCTTGACTTATCATGAAGAGAACGGATTCCAAAAGGACATGGTGAGAACATAGGCAAGATAGACCGCCAGCAGAACACCGCCCTGTACCCGTGTAAATTTGCCGCGAAACAGCATGGGAATCAGCGCAATGGCCAGGGTGAAAAGGCAGATGGGAATATCCAGGTAGAGGTTTTGCGCGCAGGATGTCAGTGAGCCGCCCGACAAAAGGGAGCAAACCGGCAGGATCACCGAAATATCGATCAGATTGGCGCCGATGATGTTGCCCACCGAAAGGGCGGATTGCTTTTTGACGATAGCGGTCACGGTGGTGACGAGTTCCGGCAAAGAAGTGCCGATGGCCACGATCGTGGCGGAGATCACGGCTTCGGATACTCCGCTGACCGAGGCGATCTCCGTTGCCGAAGCAACCAAAAAATCCGCCCCGAAAACAATACCTGCCGCCCCGAAGATGAATTTAAACAAATTCCGGGGAAGATCTTTTTTCTCAAATTGCTGCTTTTCGCCGGAGGAGGCTTCCGTTTTAGCGATTTTGATGCTTTCAAACACCGAAATCAGGAATAAAATCAGCAACAAGACCGTGCCGATCATGGAAAAACTTTTCCCGAACGAGGAAAGGTAAAGCACGGTGGTGGCAATCAATAAAAGAATGGATTTAAACGCATACTGCTTTCGCTTCACGATGGAAGGGATGCAAAGAACGGAAATGGCCATGATCAGCCCCGTATTGGCAGTGACCGATCCGACCGCATTCCCGATGGCGATCGCATTGGAGCCGCGCATGGCGCCGATGCAGGAAACGATCAGTTCCGGCAAAGTGGTGGCAAAACTGACGACCGTCGCCCCGATCACGAAGTGCGGGATTCCCGAAACTTCCGCCATCCAAGTGGCGGCGTCTACAAAAAAATCTCCTCCCTTTACGATCAGAACCAAACCGCAGAGAAACAAAAGAATCAAAGCCCACAGGGGCCAACCGATTGCAGAAATCATATCAAGCCTCCGAAAAGCGGCGCGATTTTATGCGCCGCAAAGTTTCATTACTATACTATGCGGCAATACTTTCGCAATAAAACGGTAAAATTTATAAAATGCCAAATTGGTGTATACACCTTTTTTGGCGGCGGACGCTTGTAACGACTTTTTGGCCATGACCGCCGGCTTTACCCGCGGAAGAGTATCAAAGGTGGAACTGCTGCCCGGCTCGATCCCCGCGATGGGCAGAAATTCGGTATCCATCGGCCCGGGGCAAACCGCCAGCACATTGATGCGGCGCTTTCTTAATTCCCCGCGCAGGGCTTTTGAAAAACTCAACACATAGGCTTTGGTGGAGCAATATACCGCCATGCGGGTATTGGGGGCGAACGCCGCGATCGAACAGGTATTCACAATTTCGCCGCCTTCGCTCATATAAGGCAGTGAAAGCGAGGTCATCACGGTCAGTGCTTCGCAATTCAGGCGAACCATGCCGCCGTTATCCGCGGGGGAAAGGCTGTCAAAATCCCCTAATTTCCCGAATCCGGCGTTGTTGATCAGCAGGCGAATATCGGGCTTTTCGCTTTCCAAAAGCGCACGGTAGGCATCGGTGCTTTCTTCTTTGGTAATATCCAGCGGTAAAACGCGGGTTTTTTTGCTGATGGATTCGGCAATCTCGGTCAAACGGTCTTCCCGCCGGGCGATCAGCCAGATCTCATCCAGATCGGCGCGCCCGGAGGCCACCGCAAACGCATATTCCCGCCCTAACCCGGAGGACGCCCCGGTAATCACGGCAATTTTCATATCTGCACTTCCTTACTTTGAAATGTATCGGGAATGGCTTTGCTTGTTCAGCAGCCGTTCAAAAGCGTTTTTAAAACGCTTTTTCATCCATGCCGCCGGCGTGACGGCATTTCTATTATTATAAAACTTTTTCTTCCATTTTGCAAGAGGAAGAAACGGAAAAGCAGGAAAGGGCGGCGGGTTTCTCTTTGCGGGTATAGGATCGCCTTCACCATCCGGGGAATCTCTCAATATAATAAGGGTGGGGGTGTCATGATGAATGAACTGGTCTGGATGGCCTTGGCCGCCACCCTCGGCACATGGTTTGTAACGGCCTTGGGGGCGGCAATGGTCATCTTTTTTCGCACGCCGAACGGAAATGTGATGAATCTGATGCTGGGCTTTGCTTCCGGCGTTATGATTGCGGCGAGTTTTTGGTCGCTTTTGCAGCCGGCGATCGAGCGGGCGGCTCAATTTTCTGTGTTGCCGCCGTATTTGGTGGTAACGGCCGGCTTTTTGGCAGGCGCTTTGTTTATGTGGGGATCGGATAAAGCGGTCACCTTTGCCCGCGGAAGGGCGGATCATGCCGCCGATCGGCCGAATGAGCGCATGAATCGGATCGTGATGCTGATCCTGTCAATCACACTGCATAATATTCCGGAGGGATTGGCTGTGGGCGTGGCGTTCGGCGCGCTTGGCAGTGCTTCCGCGCCCGCGGAAGGATTGATGGGGGCGATCACGATCGCCGTCGGCATCGGGCTGCAGAATTTCCCGGAAGGCGCGGCGGTTTCTTTGCCGCTCCGGCGCGAGGGATTCTCCCGCAGGCGAAGTTTTCTGTGGGGGCAGGCTTCCGGCCTGGTAGAACCGGCCGCCGGGGTGATCGGCGCACTGCTTGTGGTGTATGTGCAGGCGATCCTGCCGTATGCGCTGGCGTTTGCCGCCGGTGCTATGATTTTAGTCGCCGTGCATGAACTGATCCCGGAGTGCCAGCACAATCAGCAAGCCTATCCGTATTTTGCTACCATGGGGATCGTGGCGGGCTTTGCTATTATGATGTTGCTGGATGTAATGCTGGGATAAAGATTCTTTGGAAAAGACTTGAAAAGAGGAAGGAAAAAGTGTAAAATAAAGGAAAATGATAAAGGAGCAAGAATATGAATGTAACAAACGATATTTTTTATATCGGTGTGAACGATCATACGATCGATTTATTTGAAGGGCAGTATGATGTTCCCAACGGGATGGCATATAATTCGTATGTGATCATGGATCAGAAAATCGCCGTGATGGATACGGTGGATAAAAACTTCACCCATGAATGGTTGGATCAGTTGCAAAAGGTATTGAACGGAAGAACACCGGATTATCTGGTGGTACAGCATATGGAGCCGGATCATTCCGCGAATATTCTCCAATTTGTAAAAATGTATCCGAAGGCGGTGGTGGTATCTTCCCAAAAAGCCTTTGCCATGATGAAAAATTTTTACGGAACGGAGTTTGAGGAAAACCGCCTTGTGGTGGGGGAGGGAAGCACTCTGCCCCTCGGCCGCCATACACTGACCTTTGTTGCCGCACCGATGGTACACTGGCCGGAAGTGATCGTGACATATGATCAGGCGGATAAAGTGCTGTTTTCGGCGGACGGATTCGGTAAATTCGGGGCTTTGGACGCGGAAGAAGACTGGGCCTGCGAAGCCCGCCGCTATTATTTCGGGATCGTAGGGAAATACGGCGCGCAGGTACAGGCGCTTTTGAAAAAAGCCGCCAATCTGGAAATCAAAACCATCTGCCCTTTACACGGCCCGATTTTGAAAGAAAATTTAGGTTATTATTTAGGGCTTTATAACACCTGGTCTTCCTACGGGGTGGAGAGCGACGGCATTATGATCGCTTATACCTCGGTTTACGGCAATACCAAAAAAGCAGTGGAATTATTGGCGGAAAAACTAAGATCCAAAGGCTGCCCGAAAGTAGTGGTGAACGATCTTGCGCGCTGTGATATGGCGGAAGCGGTAGAAGACGCCTTCCGTTACGGCAGGATCGTGTTGGCCACCACGACCTACAATGCGGAGATTTTCCCGTTCATGCGCGAATTTATCAACCATTTGACGGAGCGGAATTTCAGCAATAAGCAGATCGGTTTGATTGAGAACGGCTCATGGGCGCCGCTTGCCGCCAAAACCATGCACAAAATGTTGGAAGGCTGTAAAAATCTGCAATTTACCGATACCACGGTAAAAATTACCTCGGCTTTAAACGATGAAAGCCGCGAGCAGGTGGAAGCCCTTGCCAACGAACTTTGCATGGATTACCTGGCAAAACAGGACGCAACGGCGGATAAGAATGATATGAAAGCACTTTTCAAGATCGGGTACGGATTGTATGTGGTCACTTCAAACGACGGCACAAAAGACAACGGCCTGATCGTCAACACCGTGTCGCAAGTAACCGATTCTCCCAACCGGGTGGCAGTAACAATCAACAAACAGAACTATTCCCATCATATCATTAAGCAAACCGGTGTGATGAATGTGAACTGCCTCTCGGTAGACGCGCCGTTCTCTGTCTTTGAAAATTTCGGTTTCCGCACCGGGAGAAACGCGGATAAGTTCGAAAACAGTGAGGTCCTGCGCTCGGATAACGGGTTGGTTTTTCTGAATCAATATATCAATGCGTTCATGTCGTTGAAAGTAGAGCAATATCTTGATCTCGGTTCTCACGGGATGTTCCTTTGCACGGTCACGGAAGCCCGCGTGCTTTCCGATCGTGAAACCATGACCTACTCGTATTATCAAAACAATGTGAAACCAAAGCCGCAAACAGAAGGGAAGAAAGGATATGTCTGCAAAGTGTGCGGATATATTTATGAAGGCGAGGAACTGCCGGATGATTTCGTTTGCCCGCTTTGCAAACATGGCCCGGCAGATTTTGAAAAAATCGAATAACAACGCACTCGTTCAACAGGTGTGTCGCAAAAATGCTCTGCTTCGTTCATTGCGAAGCGGAGTATTTTTATCAAGGCAATTTCTTTTGGCGCCATTTTGCCAAAAGCGGCGCGTATTCCCGGTAGCGGGCGGGGCGGATCGGGCGCACATAAGGCGGGGTGCTGAAATACAGGAGAAGGCATTCCCCGATTTTCTTATAGTTTTCTGTTTTGACAACATCGATCAATTCGCCCCGCCGGATGCGTTGTTTGATACGGTTATGATAAGGATACATGTTTTCACCCGCCTGTTTTCAGTATATGATAAAATCGAAGAAAAAACCGCGCCGGTTGTTTTGTTCGGTGCAAAAACAAAGACCGCGCCGGAAAGCATTTGTGCAACTTCATGTTTTTTAAAAAAACGGGAAGTTTTCTATTTTCTTTGGCGTTGATTTGTGTTATAATGTACTATGTATAAATAGGAAAATGCAGGAAACGGTTGAAAAACGAGGATGATAAAAGTGCAAAACGGTGAAACAGAGCAAAGCCGCAACATTATTTGCGGCAGAAACCCGGTCCTGGAAGCAATTCGTTCCGGCCGGGAGATTGACCGGCTTTTACTTGCACACGGTGCTTCGGGCGGCACGGTTACGGTTATCGTGGCAAAATGCCGGGAAAAAGGAATCCTGATCAAAGAAATCAGCCCGCAAAAAATGGATTACTATTGCGGCGGCGCGCATCACCAAGGGGTGGCGATCGTATATGCCGCACAAGAATATGCTACGGTTGAAGAACTGTTGCAAACGGCCGCCGAACGGGGTGAGCCCCCTTTCTTGATCCTCTGTGATGAAATTGAGGATCCGCATAATTTAGGGGCGATCATCCGCACGGCAGAGGCTTGCGGCGTACACGGGATCATTATTCCGAAAAGAAGAAGCGCGTCGCTGAATGCCACCGTGGCTAAATCCGCAAGCGGGGCG
The DNA here is from genome assembly GCA_902766855.1 of Oscillospiraceae bacterium. GTDB lineage: Bacteria > Bacillota > Clostridia > Oscillospirales > Acutalibacteraceae > UBA737. Next base: position 14,164 of record CACXFE010000041.1, read on the forward strand.
CTGGAATATATGAAGGTCGCCCGGGTGACCAATTTGGTTCAGGTGATCGAGGATTTAAAGAAGCAGGGTGTATGGATCTTCGGCGCGGATATGAACGGGGCCGATTACACGAAAACGGATTTCAGCGGTCCGTGCGCCTTGGTGATCGGAAATGAAGGCCACGGGCTTGGGGCGTTGGTAGCCAAAAAATGTGATGCGATCGTCAGTTTGCCGATGAAGGGAAAAATCAATTCCCTGAACGCTTCTGTGGCGGCAGGGGTTTTCATGTATGAAGTGATGAGAAGGAGGGGAGAAGCATGAGATTTTTTTTCGGAAAAAAAGAGGAGGAAGATACTTTCTTCGTGCTGGAAGATCCGCAGACAGAAAAGAATCCTCCCGAGAGTGAAGCACCTTCTCATCCTTCCGCATTGACGGTGGAGGAAATCCGGGACGAAGGGATGATCGCATTCGGAAAGAATGCAAGTAACCCTGTGCCAAACCATGCGTTGGATTCGTTGAAAGAGCGTATGCGCTCTACATTGCAGGAGCGGCAGACGGATCAGGCGGAGCCCTTGCAGGAAGAAGAAAGCAAGCCGGATGCGGAGGCGCAGAAACAAGCGGTTTTTGAAAATGCCAAAGAAGCGATCGAAAAAGCCGCGGAAGAGGAAGAACCTCTTTTGCAGCCTGAGCCGAGCGAGGACGAGCGGACGCTGCTGGAAAAATGCCGCCCCTATATTGTAGATGAAAACGGCAATAATGCCGCGGAAGAAAAGCCCACTTATCAACTGGAAAGTGTGGCGGATATTTTAAGCGCAAACAGTAAAACTACTTTGGAACGGCTTTCGGAAAATTACGGGATTTCGTTCGATGATTTGCATACACTGTCTCAGAACGGCATGATTCTGGAAGAGAATTTGGCCGAGCCGGCATCCGAACCGCCGGAAGAACCGCGGGAGGAAGAGCCGCAAGCCACACCCGATCCCGTGGCGTATGTTTCGGATATTGATGCGGCGGAATCGCCCGTGCCGGAGGAGGCGACCGGCGAGACCGCCACAATCCGATTCACCCCGGTGGCAGATGCGGGCAATACCTCTTCCATCCGTATCAGTTCCACCACCAAAACGATTGATTTGACCGGTGAACTTTCCGAATTCCTCGGCCATGATGACGAACAAGCCGAAACCGGGGAACTGAAACTGGAACGCACGGAATTTGATGAGTATGTTCCGGAAGAAGAATTTCATACCAAGGATGATTTGAAGAAAATCAGAAGACTGTTATCCCTTCGCAAGCGGAATTGTTTTTTGAAGTGTGTCGGGGCGGTTTTGCTTGCTTTGGTGCCCACGCTGTTTCTTTTGCCGGTCATGTCGGGGGCGATTCTCAGCAATATGCGCCCGTTTATGATCACGGCAACGGTGATGGCTTTCTTGTTGATCCTTTTGAATTACGATATGTTCGCCAGTATTCCCAAGATGTTCAGCCGCCATTCTTCCGCGGATATTGCCGTGGTGACTGCATCCCTTGCAGTGATGGCATATGCGATCGTGGGAATCATCAAAAACGAATATGTGCTGGAACTGTTGGTACTGGTATCGCTCACGCTGGCGGTTCGTTCGCTTTGCGCCTTTTTCCATAGTTCGTGGATGCTTTCCAATTTCCTGCAAATCGCTTCCAAAGCGCCGAAACGCGCCGTGAAACTGATCGATGAAACCGCCGTGACCTTTGCCATGGCTAAAAATTCGATCGAAGGGGATGTTCTGATTGCCGCCCCCCAAAAGACCGAGCATGTTGATGATTACATGAAATATTCCACTTTCCGGGTTTTCCTGAATGGCAGAATGCCGGTCATCACAGTGGCTTCGGTATTGTTGTCGCTGATTTTGGGGTTTGCCTCCGCTTCTTATTTTGACGGCGTTATTTACGGGTTTTACAGCGCGGCGGTGATCCAGTGCCTGTGCGCGGTACCGTTTTTATTCTTTATTGATACTCTGCCGCTATTCAGCGCCGCGAAACGGTTAAATAAACTCGGCTCCATGATAGCGGGCAAAGCCGGGGCGGAAGCACTTGCCAACGCCAATGCCGTTGTTCTGCATTCGGAAGATATTTTCCCCGCCGGCACGGTTACGCTCTATCAGATGAAAGTGCTGTCGGATAACAGCATTGATGATACGATCGTGCGTGCCGCGGCGCTTACCGATGCGATGAACAGTCCGCTTTCTCCGATTTTCAAAAGGATTGCCGGCACGGGCGGCTCTACGATCCTGCCGGAATCCGACACCGTGAAGTATGAGGATAAAATGGGAATTTCCGGCTGGGTGGATAATCGCCTGTTGTTTATCGGCAACCGCACCTTGATGGAAGCACACGGCATTTCGGTGCCGAGTGTGGAAGTGGACCGTAAACTGTTGCGAAACGGGTATTTTCCGATCTATGTGTCGGATGCGGATAAGGCATGCGCGTTGTTGGCGGTGCAGTATACCGTCCGCCCGGAGATCGCGCATGAACTGCGCCGTCTTGCTTCGCTTGGCATCACGATGCTGGTTGACAGTTCCGATCCGAATATGACCGAGGAAATGATTTGCGATTATATGGGGCTGCCGTATGAAGACTCGGTCAAAGTGATGAGCAGTGCGGGGTGTCATATGTATCACAACGCTGTTCCGAAAACACCTTCCATTTCCGCGCCTGCCGCGTATAAAGGGAATCCGATCGGGCTTATTGCGATCGTCAATGCCGCAAACCGCATCCGTAAATCCAATCTTTTCTTAACGGTGTTGTATATTGTGGCGGCGGTCCTCGGGACGGTGCTGTTCACCTATATGTCGTTTGACGGGCAGGGATCGCTGGTAAGCGGCATGATGTTGCTCGCTTATGAAGGGATTGCCACAGCAGCGGCTTATTTGCTGTATCTTTTAGAAAAACCATAAACGGTGGGAAGTCCTTGCCGATGATATTCAATAACGGAGGAATACTGTATGCCGGATAAGAAAAAGTTTTATATTACAACCGCGATTGCCTATACTTCCAGAAAACCGCATATCGGGAATGCGTATGATATTGTATTAGCGGATATGATTGCCCGTTATAAACGCCAGATGGGGTATGAAGTGTTTTTACAGACCGGGTCAGACGAACACGGCCAAAAAATCGAGGAATATGCCAATCAGGCAGGCATTACCCCCAAAGAATATGTAGATCGTGTTTCTGCCCAGATCAAAGAAGTATGGGACAGCCTGAACACCTCATACGATAAGTTTATTCGCACCACGGATTCCGACCATGAAAAAGTGATCGGTAAGATTTTCAAAAAACTGTACGATCAGGGAGATATTTATAAAGGGCAATACGAAGGAAAATACTGCGTGCCTTGCGAATCGTTTTTCACCGCTTCTCAGTTGGTGGACGGCAAATGCCCCGATTGCGGGCGCGATGTGATCGACGCGAAGGAAGAAGCCTATTTCCTGAAACTCAGTAAATATCAGGATCAGTTGCTGCGGTATTATGAGGAAAATCCCGATTTTATTATGCCGGAATCCCGCAAAAATGAAATGATCAACAATTTCTTAAAACCCGGTCTTTCCGATCTCTGCGTATCGAGAACTTCTTTCCGATGGGGTATCCCGGTTCCGTTTGACGAAAAGCATGTGGTATATGTCTGGATCGATGCGCTTTCCAACTATATCACCGGGATCGGCTATGATCCGGATGGTTCGTCTGAACAGTTTGATCGGTTATGGCCGGCGGATCTCCATGTGATCGGCAAAGATATTGTGCGGTTTCATACCATTTATTGGCCGATTATTCTGATGGCGCTCGGCTTGCCGCTGCCGAAACAGGTTTTAGGGCATCCGTGGCTTTTGGTCGGGGAAGATAAAATGTCGAAATCCCGCGGCAATGTGATTTATGCCGACGAACTGGCAAAACGCTTCGGCGCGGATGCGGTGCGATATTACCTGCTGGCGGAAATGCCCTTTACACAGGATGGAACGATCACCTATGAGAGTTTTATTACCAAGTATAACACCGATCTTGCCAACACACTGGGGAATCTTGTGAATCGTTCGATCGCTATGGCGAATAAGTATTTCGGCGGCAAGGTCAAAGCGGGGGAGAACCCCGGCGCACAAAGCCTTGCACTTCGCAAAGAGGCGGCGGAAGCGGTTGCACGGTACCATGAAAAAATGGAAATTTATCACGGTGCGGATGCTTGCGATGTGGTTTTCGGGCTTGCCAAGCGTTGCAATAAGTATATTGATGAAACCACCCCGTGGGCTTTGGCCAAAGAGGAAAGCCGCCGGGCGGAGTTGGAAAATGTACTGTATGATTTGCTGGAATGTATCCGGTTGATCGGATGGATGTTGAAGCCGATCATGCCGGCATGTGCGGCTTCTATTCAAACGCAGTTGGCTTGTGCTGTTGAAGAAGACCGCTTCGGTGCGGCAACTGCTTATGCCACCGGCCCCGCGGAGCCGCTTTTTGCAAGGCTTGACGCGGAAAAAGTGTTGGCAGAACTGGCCAAAGAAAAGGAAAGCGAGCCGCAAAAGGCCGAAAACGCCGTAACTCTTGCGGAAATCGCGCTGGAAGATTTCGCCAAAGTAGAATTGAAAACGGCAAAAGTAACGGCTTGCGAGCCGATCCCGAAAGCCAAAAAACTGCTGAAACTCACTTTGGATGACGGGAGCGGGAAACCGCGCACGGTTGCATCGGGAATCGCGGCGTATTATAAGCCGGAAGATCTGATCGGGCATACGGTGGTGGTCGTTGCCAATTTGAAACCGGCTACTCTTTGCGGGGTTGTGTCGGAAGGGATGATTTTGGCGGCGGATTGCGCAGACACGGTCAAAGTGCTGTTTGCCGATGAAGTGCCTGCCGGCAGTGAGATCCGGTGATGGAATTTTTAAACGAATATCCGTTTTCTGAGCGTTTGATCGTCGATAGCCACGCTCATTATGACGACGAGCGGTTTGAAGATGAGCGGGAAACCTTGCTGACGGCCTTGCCGGGTGCCGGGGTGGCGGCTGCGATTACTTGCGGGTGTGACGGGCAGTCTTCTCTTGCGGCAAAAGCCTTGGCAGAGCAGTTTGATTATCTGTTTTTCGCGGCGGGTGTGCACCCCGAAAACAGGGAAAATCACACCGATTTGTCTGAAATCGAATTGCTTGCCGCGCATCCGAAATGCGTTGCCATCGGAGAAATCGGATTGGATTATTATTGGGATCCCGATCATAAAGAAGATCAAAAAGCATGGTTTGAAGCGCAGTTGCGGCTTGCAAACCGGCTTGATCTTCCGGTGATCGTGCATGATCGGGAAGCCCATGCCGATACGCTGGCTTTGTTGAAAAAGCATCATCCGCGTGGGGTGGTACACAGTTTTTCGGGAAGCCCGGAAATGGCAGAACAGGTTTTTCGGCTTGGGATGTATATCGGAATCGGCGGTGTGATCACCTTTCAAAACGCGCGCCGCTTGCCGGAAGTGGTTCTTTCCATGCCGCTTGACCGCTTTTTGCTGGAAACTGATGCGCCTTATATGGCGCCGGTGCCTTTTCGCGGCAAAACCAATCATTCGGGGCTGATTTTGCTGACAGCGCGAAAAATCGCCGAGTTGCGCGGAATTTCCACAGAAGAGGTTTTGCGCGCCGCAAAGAGAAATACCGAAGAATGTTTTGGAATTGAAGTATAAATCATCCTGTTTTGGCTCATAATAGCCTTGAAAGCGGGGTGATTTTTCATGGAAAACAACCAGAACAAAAATCAGAACAAAAAAGACAATCGCAACGATCAGAACAAGGAAAACAATCAAAACAAAGAAGACAACAAGAAGGAAAATAACTGATCCCATCATAAAAAGCCTTTCCGTTTTGCGGAAAGGCTTTCAGTTTGGCGAAAAAAACCTTGAAGCGTTCGGCGGCAATTTGCCGTTTTTTTGTTTTTTGCCGGATGAAAAAATCACCGATCTCTTTTGATTGAAAAGAGATCGGTGATGAAACATTGCGGATTATTCGGCGGATTCCTCAGCCGGGGCTTCTTCGGCAGCCGGAGTTTCCTCGACAGCCGGGGCTTCTTCGGCAGCCGGAGTTTCCTCAACAGCCGGGGCTTCTTCCGCGACAGGAGCATTCTCTTCCGATGCTTCATAAACCACGGTATCTTCCCCGGATTCCACTTGCGGCGCCTCTTCTTTCACTTCGGGTTC
>CACXFE010000042.1 GCA_902766855.1 Oscillospiraceae bacterium
GCCTATACCGGGAATGAACCGAGAACGCGAATTTTTTGGCCCGAGGGAATCGGGGAATGGCAAACGGTCAAGAACGAAGTCCGGGATTATCCGCAGTTCAGCGGCAAACGAAAACCGTTATGGGGCTATGTCAACGAAGCAGATCCGAAAGTCATGGAAATGCAAATCTCGGCCGCCGCGGAACATGGAGTGAATGTTTTTATTTATGATTGGTATTGGTATGACCGCCGCCCCTTTTTGGAACAATGCCTGAATGACGGCTTTTTAAAAGCCAAAAACAATCATCAGATGAAGTTTTACCTGATGTGGGCAAATCATGACGCCAATTACTGCCTGGATGTGCGCAATGCCGCGGAAGAGTACGGGGGAACGGTCGTTTGGGGCGGCGAGCAGGACGAAAAGCAATTCGATATTATTTGTGACCGCTTGATCCAACGGTATTTCTGTCATCCGCAATATTATCGCATCGGCGGCAAGCCGGTTTTTCAGATCTATGATATTGATAATCTGATCAAAGGGCTTGGCAGTGTGGAAAAAACGGCTGAAAAATTGCAGGAGTTCCGCCGCAAATGTGAGCAGGCGGGCCTTGGCGGGCTTCATCTGCAAATCACGCAGTGGGGGAATGTTGCGCATAATTTAAGCGGGGTGGATACCGGCGAACACACGCTGGATACGGCGGAACTTGCCAAACGGTTGGGGTTTGACAGCGCCACGAATTATCAATATTGCCATTTTGTTCCGATCGACCGTGATTATCAGGAAATCACGGAGGATGCGGAAAAGATGTGGCAGGAATTCTATACCCGGTACGGCGGAAAGTATTTTCCGCATATTTCGATCGGGTGGGATAATAACCTGCGCTTTCGGAAACTCCGTGCGGAGATGATGCGAAACAACACGCCCGAAAATTTTGAAAAAGCGCTGCGCAAGATCAAGCATTTTGTGGATACGCATGAAATGGAAGCACCGCTGATTACCGTGAACAGTTGGAATGAGTGGACGGAAGGCAGTTATCTGGAACCTGATTATGAAAACGGTTACGGATATCTGGAAGCCATTCGGAATGTATTCGGCGGGAACAGGGAATAACGCTTCCGGCGCTTTGTGGCGACGGCGGATACCGCATTCCTGCCCGACAAAACAGCAATCACAGAAACCCTCTCTTGATTTTTCAAGAGGGGGTTGTTTTACAAGCATAGCCTTTAAAGCCCCGGCTCCTATGATTGGATATGCCTTTTTGATTTTTTGGCAACGAAGGACCGGCAATGTTTACAATCGGGCGGTTTTTTTCTTTCTGATATTGGAACCGAATAGAATCGAACGGAAAGGAGCAGAAAAAAATTCGGTTAAAACCAGAAAGGAGAAACAAAATGATTTATGTAAAAGTAAAGGAAAACGGTGCGATCAGCGCATATGAAAGCACGGTTTCGGACGGGGTAAAATTTGAAACCATTCAATTTGCTTTTCCGGAAAAATGGGCGGGGTATACCAAAACCGCGCTGTTCGGAAACGGGGAAAACGGAGAAAATGCAGTTGCCGTGGTGCTGAACGGCGACAGTGAACTTTGCATCGGGGAAGATACCTGTTATATCCCGCATGAGGTGTTGCAAGCGCCGGAGTTTACGGTGGCGGTTTACGGAATCGCGGGCGACAGTGTGGCTACCACGGAACAGGCACGCATTGCGGTACGCCAAAGCGGCTACGGAGAAGGGGATGAACCCGCTGATCCAACGCCCACAGAGTACCAGCAAATCGTGCAGATCATGGAGGATACGCGCGCCGTTGCGCAGTCTTTGCGGGAGGACGCGGACAGCGGCCTGTTCAAAGGCGAAAAAGGCGACCGCGGAGAACGCGGCGAACGCGGTGAAAAAGGCGATAAGGGTGATCAAGGCATCCCGGGCGACAGCACGCCGGAATATCGCGCGATCGCGGAACAGGTCGGTATCAACGCCGCGGCGGCGGAAAATGCCAAAAGAACCGCACAAGCCGCACAAACCAGCGCCTCCGACATGGCACAACAGGCTTCGGCTTCCGCCGGGCTTGCCGCAGAAAAAGCCGGTGCCGCGGCGGCTTCTGCTTCTGCGGCCGCACAATCGGCACAAAGCGCCGCATCCGCGCTTTCCGCTAAAATGGATAAATTCGGGGAAGTGGTGGATACTACGGAAAGCGGGGCTACGGATTTACAGGTGCCAAGCGGCTTTACCATTGCCACAAAAGATTATTATGATTTTATAAAAGAAGGATCGAGCGGTCATTTACCCGCGGCGATCACCATCCGGAGCGAAGA
>CACXFE010000043.1 GCA_902766855.1 Oscillospiraceae bacterium
CCGCCCATCACATCTTCAAGCGCGTTGCCGGTATCGATCAAGGCGGTTTTGGTCACATGCCTTTCCCCTGCCGAAACGGTCACTTCACAGCGGTCGGCGTGGGGCGAATGGCGTTTCAATAGAAAGGTAAGCGCGGTAAAAAGAAGATAAGTCGCCACGGTTGCCGCGATCAGCACCAACGGAGAAAGATCAAAATACACCACATGACCGATCACCGCCATGCCCCGCGGGCGAAAAATTTGCCATACCGCCGCCATCAATCCACCGTATCCGCAGGTGACCAACGCCGTGATTCCACAGGCGCGGGCAAACACCCTGACACTGTGATACCCGAAGGCGGCAAACGCCATCAAAAGCAAGGCGGCAAAGCGGATGACGCAATCCACAAGAAAATTTTGTTTCGGCAAGAAAACCGTTAAAGCGGTGAAACCGCCCACTACCGCGCCGAAAATCAAACGGCGGCCGGATACGGTTCGGCCCGCCATATGCGCGGCGGCAAGCAGCAAAAAGTAATCCACCACCACATTCACAATCACCAGAATGTCCGCATAAATCACCACCGCCGCCACCTCCCTGCTCACCATCAATGGAAGTTCCGCCGAAATCGACGCTGTTTTCTCAAATGCCGATGGCATTTGTCCTGTTAACATTATACTGCCTGATCGGCGCAAAAAAGGTCAGGATCGGGGTGCGTTTTCTGTCAGATTATAAAAGAATCGGTCTTCTGAAAGGAAGACCGATTCTTTTTATCAATCCCGTAGAACGGCTTGCAAATGATCCCGCTGCTTTTGGTGAATCTCGTCGTCGGCAAAAAGCGAACTGTATGAAAAGAACAACACTCCCGCCGCCGCGCCATCCCGGATGCAGATCTCGGTTTCGCGGGCAATAATGTCTTCACCTGTTTGCCACTCGGGGGCGTCGTACTCGGCGTCGGTACCCAGTTTATAACACGCAAGCCCGATTTTTAATTGAACGGCGGGGTTTTGTGCGGTCAGTTTTTTCCACTTGTCGAGCAGTGTTTCAAATTGAAAATCCCGATCCGGGTATTCAAACCCGAAATATAACTGCGGGATCAAAACATCCACCGTGCCGTTCGCCACCCATTCGGTTTGATCGGCATATAATTCTTCTCGGTTTCGCTCGATCGAAGCCGCCGGACTGACCGAAAACACGGTTTCCCGATCCGTAGCGTGGATCGCCGCGTAACAGCCCGCGATCAGGGCGTTGACATTGGCGCGCCGCCATTCGGCAAGGGAAAGCGGCTCATTCGCGGCGGCACAGTAGGCTTCATAACTTTCGCGGTCAAATGCCGGATCGGTTGTCGGGTAAAAATAATCATCGAAATGGATGCCGTCCACCGCGTAATGTTGCAGTAACTCCCGCACGCCGCCGATCACCAGTTCCTGCACTTCGGGTTCCCCGGGATTCAGGTAAATACCGCCGGAAAAGCAAACATTGCGATCGTTTGTTTTGTCGCCGTCATGCAGCCACCGATAGGCAGGACTGGCCGGATCCAGCGTTTCGGGATCACTGTCCCCGGTTTTTACGCGGTAGGGGTTGATCCATGCGTGCAGTGCGATTCCTGCCTGATGGCAAGATTCCAAAATCGTTGCCAGCAAATCAAAATCCAAAGATCCGGCGCTTCGGTTCATCGGAAACAGGGCTGACGGATAGATGGCGTCGCAATGCGATCGCACATGCAGGTAAATCTCGCCGAGGCGAAGCGCACGGCACCGCTCGATGACCTGCTCCCATTCTGCTTGAAAGCCTTTTTCACTGCTGATCATGCCGCTTAACTCACTGTATGTAATCCAAACGCCTGTGTCCGCTCTGCCGCGATACAGGTCGATCTCCGTGTCTTTTGTGGCAGACCGCCCGCCTTTGCAACCCGTCAACAGTAAAAGCACGGCCAACCATAATGCCATTTGTTTTTTCATAAAATCACCATATTGCCGATTACTTGTTATTTTCCCGATAATGCACCGTGATTTCGCCCACCGAAAACGGCCGATCCGAATAAAAGCCGAAGCACAGCGAATCGGTTGCGTGCATATGCGGCAGGATTTTTACCGCTTTTAAGGCACACCCATAGGCGGAAGAACGCAAATGCAACTGCTCGGAGGCGCGGCCGTTCAGGCTGACCGCTAATGTTCCTTCACAGGCAAGCGCCAGCGTAACCGAATCGATCCATTTATCGGTATGCGGCAACCCTAAGGCAAACCGGCAGGTTTCCGCCCGGGAGAGGATCGGAACCTCTTTGGCAACCGTAACACCGTTTTCGCGGGTCAAATAAGCGTCGGTATCCCCTTCGACCGGTTGCACGGAATACAAGAGTTCTCCGTTATCGGTGCAAATCAGGCGCAGGACGCCATTGGCAAATACACCGCCGAGTACATCGTTCCCGGTGAAGCAATAATGAAAACGGCGCACATCCTTCCCGTTTAGTGTCAAGCCCCGTTCGTTTTCTATTATAATCGCTTTGTCACCCCATAGCAAGCAATATCTTTTTTCGTTTGACACGGCGAATACCGCATCCTCTTGCACGGGAATAGCAAAAGCGGGGTCGGCCTCCGCCAACAATACGGTTTTCCCCGCGGCGGCTTGATAGGCGTAAACAGCACCGTCCTCTCCGAGCCAAACCGGCGTTTCACCGCATAAGGTCAGTGTGCAGGGGAACATACAGCCGATCTTGCCGGCCGCCTGAACATACGAAAAAGAATCGTTTTCATAAAAAACCGCGTCATTGTCCGGCACCAAAGAATAGGAATTAAAGGCTTTTCCGGCTTGAATCTGTACCGCATATGCCGCGTCCTTTTTAAACGCCAGCACCCCGTTTTTTGTGCTGATCATGGCGGTGACGGGAGTGTTGTCCCCCACATTGGTAGCGGCAACCGCCGGAAAGTACAACGGATTTTCGCGCGAAACACAAAACAAGCGGTTGCGGTCTTTCCCGCCGCCAAACACCAATTTTGAACCAAACGCCGCGCAATGCGTGCAAGACAGTATCGCAAAAAGATCCTCTGCATTCTGTTTCGACGCCGTTATCCGAATGTTGTTTTCATGATATTTTGTAAAGATATCAATAGCAAAATCGCTGTTGTTCGTGTCGGTAAAATATAAGATGCCCTTGCCACGATCCACATGGGCGATAATATCGGCACTGAAAAAACGCGCGGTTGCGGAATTTTGATCCCCATAGATTCGCCATTCAACAAATTGATCGGGCGCGGTATAAACGCGGCAAACCACCATATCGGCGGAAAGATCGGAAAACGGCAGGCGAAAACTGCTGGAATGTGCGTCTGATGTATAATACGCGGTAAAGCGACCGTTCAGCAGATTTTTGGACTCTAAAATTTTAGGTGCCGCCGTAAAAGCATAAGATTCGCGCTTGGATTCTTCATACCGTGTTCCCCTGCCGTTGATCAGCACAACAGGTTCATAAAACTCGTTGATCGGCGCCCAGGTGCGATAATCTGCCGAAAGTTCGTACATTTGTTGGTCTGTGTTTGCGACATGGTACTGATCGCGCTTGGTCACAAACGCATAGATCCCGCTTCCGCTTTGCGGTTTTCCCGAAAAAATCAAAAGATTCTCCGGCAAATAAAAACTGTCATCACTGACACGCTGAAAGATAAACTGCCCTGCTTGGATCTTTTTGCCAGAAGCCCCGAGAAAATGCACAAAAATCATCGTAACCGAAAAATCGTCGCTCACGGCGGTAAACAAAACGCGGCAAGTTTCCCCTTCTGCTTGAATTTCGGTTTCTCCCATGCGGTGTTCCACGCGCATATTCGGATAATCCGA
>CACXFE010000044.1 GCA_902766855.1 Oscillospiraceae bacterium
CGACTTGCGCTCATTTTTGAAAGGCAACAGCCTTCCGGCAAATTCATACTGCGCGGAGTGAAAAAAGGCGGCGGCACAAACTTCTCCTAACCAAAACAGAACAAAATTTTTGTCCCGTCGAAGACGAGAAACGCCGGAATACTGGCGTATTGCAAGTGACGAGGCAATGATGGGCGGAAATTTTGCCTGCTTTGGCGTGACGGGGTTCAACTCCCGCCAGATTGAGAATTAAAGAACGCCGTTCTTTTTCAGCAAAATTTTTACGGTATCGGTCGGTTGGGCACCGTTGGCGATCCATTTTTTTGCTTTTTCACCGTCAATATTCACGGCTGCCGGATCCTTCGTGGGGTCATAAGTACCGATTTCTTCGATAAAACGACCGTCACGCGGGTATCTCGAATCGGCAACCACGACGCGATAGAAGGGAGCGCGTTTGGCGCCCATGCGGCGAAGTCTGATCTTTACTGCCATGTTTTACACCTCCCGTTTCAGGATTATCTGTAATTCCGAATATGATATTCCGAATTAAAAACCAAAACCACCCGGCATATTCAGCCCGCGCATCATTTTGCGCTTGCCGCCTTTGCCGTTCATTTGCTTGAACATTTTCCGCATCTGCTCATATTGGCGAAGCAGACGGTTGACATCCTCGACCTTCATCCCCGAGCCGGCCGCAATGCGCTTTTTCCGTGACGCGTTGATCAAATCCGGCTTGGCGCGCTCTTTCGCTGTCATTGATTTGATGATGGCCTCGATCCGAAGCATCTGCCGGTCATCAATATCCACATCCCGCAGTTGCTTATCCATACCCGGCAGCATCGAAAGAATGCTTTTTAAGGAACCCATTTTTTTGATTTGCTGGAACTGTTCCAGCAAATCGTTCATATCAAAACGGTTTTCTTCCAGTTTTTTGGCCGCTTCTTCGGCTTTTTTCTGGTCGATCTCGTTTTCCACCCGTTCAATCAGGGAAAGCACATCTCCCATGCCGAGGATGCGGGAAGCCATGCGATCCGGATGAAACTCATCCAACTCATCCAACTTCTCGCCCACGCCCGTAAACAGGATCGGCTTGCCGGTAACCGCACGCACCGAAAGCGCCGCACCGCCGCGGGTATCCCCGTCTAACTTGGTTAAAATCACCCCGTCGATCTCCAACAATTCGTTGAAGGCCTTGGCGACATTGACCGCGTCCTGCCCGATCATTGAATCAATGACAAGCAGAATATCATGCACTTCGACCGCTTCGGTGATCCGCCGCAATTCCGCCATCAGATCTTCATCAATATGCAGGCGCCCGGCGGTATCGAGAATAACAAAATCATACCCGTGATCGCGCGCTTCGTTGACGGCCTTTTTGGCAATGATCTCCGGCTTTTCGGTGCCCAGTTCGAACACCGGCGCACCCACCGCCTGCCCGACAACTTTTAGTTGTTCGATCGCGGCGGGGCGGTAAATATCGCAAGCCACAAGCAAAGGGCGATGCCCCTGGGATTTCAGATATTTGGCGAGTTTGGCAGAATGGGTGGTTTTCCCTGATCCCTGCAAACCGCACATCATGATCACGGTGGGCAATTTATTGGAAGTTTTCAGCCGTGCCTGTTCGCTGCCCATCAGCGCCGTTAATTCTTCTTTCACGATCTTTACGACCATTTGCGGCGCGGTCAGGCTTTCCATCACATTGGCACCGATACACTTTTCGGTGACGGTATTGGTAAAATCCTTTGCGACTTTATAGTTCACATCGGCTTCCAAAAGGGCAAGCCGCACTTCCCGCATCGCGGTTTTTACATCGGCTTCGCTTAATTTTCCTTTGGAACGAAGGCGTTTAAACACCCCTGTTAATTTATCGGACAAATTGTCAAACGCCAATTCGGATTCACTCCTTACAGTTCATCAATCAAAGAAAGCAGGTCTTCCAACGCCCCGGCGGTGCCGCCCCGCACTTCGGCGGCGAGGGCTTTCAGCCCGGCGAACCGCTCGCAATAGCGGCAGTTTTCTTCTAACCGGCGGAGTTGCTGTTCCGCCCGCTTGATACTATCGCGCACACCCTGCC
>CACXFE010000045.1 GCA_902766855.1 Oscillospiraceae bacterium
ATTCCTCAATCAGATGCGGCAGAAAATGTTCGGAAAGATGCAGCGGCTGCCGATACGGTATTTTGACAGCCACACGCACGGCGACATTATGAGTTATTATACCAATGATATTGATACCATGCGCCAACTGATTTCTCAAAGTATTCCGCAATTTTTCTCTTCTTTGATCACGCTGATCGCTCTGCTTTCCTATATGCTGTATTTAAGCGTATGGATGACACTGGTGATTTTTATCGGGATTTTTGCGATGACGATGGTCACCAAAAAAGTGGGCGGAAACAGTGCAAAATTTTTCGTTCGTCAGCAAAAATCGGTTGCCGCGGTAGAAGGGTATATCGAAGAAATGATGAACGGGCAGAAAGTGGTGCAGGTCTTCTGCCACGAAAAAGAAAACGAAAAGAATTTTGACGCGCTGAATGATTCGCTGTATCACGATATGTATCAGGCCAATAAATTTGCCAACATTTTAATGCCGATCATGGGCAATATCGGGAACATTCTGTATGTGCTGATGGCCTTTGTCGGCGGGCTCCTGATCGTTTCCAAAGTGCCGAATCTCTCCCTTTCCGGGCAAGTGCTTTCGGTGGCGGTTGTGATTCCGTTCCTCAATATGACGCGCCAATTCTGCATGAATATCAGCACGGTTTCGCAACAGATCAACGCCGTGGTCATGGCCATGGCGGGCACCGAGCGTATTTTTGAACTGATGGACGAAGAACCCGAACCGGATAACGGCTATGTCACGCTTGTGAACGCCGAAATCGGGGAAGACGGCACCATCACCGAGGCCGATCATCGCACCGGCGTGTGGGCATGGAAGCACCCGCATCATGACGGAACGGTGACTTATACCAAATTGGCTGGGGATGTGCGATTAAGCGATGTGGATTTCGGATATGTGCCGGAGAAGATCGTGCTGCACAATGTGGATCTTTACGCCGAGCCGGGGCAGAAAATCGCCTTTGTGGGGGCAACCGGCGCGGGGAAGACCACCATCACCAATCTGATCAACCGTTTTTATGACATTGCGGACGGGAAAATCCGTTATGACGGGATCAATATCAATAAAATCAAAAAATCATCCCTGCGTAAAAGCCTTGGGATTGTGTTGCAGGATGTCAACCTGTTTACCGGAACCGTGATGGAAAATATCCGTTATGGCAGGCTGGACGCTACGGATGAAGAATGTATCGCGGCGGCAAAACTTGCCAATGCGCACGGATTTATCGAAATGTTGCCGGAGGGCTACCAAACGGTATTAAGCGGCGACGGAAGCGGGCTTTCCCAAGGGCAAAGGCAACTGATTTCGATCGCACGGGCGGCGGTGGCCGACCCGCCGGTCATGATATTAGACGAAGCCACTTCTTCTATTGACACTCGCACCGAGGCGATCGTTCAAAAGGGAATGGACAGCCTGATGCACGGCAGAACGGTGTTCATTATCGCGCACCGCCTTTCCACGGTGCAAAATTCCGATGTGATCATGGTGTTGGATCACGGGCATATCATTGAGCGCGGCACGCACAAGCATTTGATCGAAGAAAAAGGGAAATACTATCAGTTGTATACCGGCGCTTTTGAATTAGAATAATCAAATGAAGGGATTTCAAAACATGTTTTTCAGCAATCACAGCACTTTTAAAATCATCCGGCAAGGCGGCAGTTTTCTTCTCGCGGTTCTTTTGATCTGCGGAATCGCGGCGGGTTGCGCCGCCAAAGACACGGAGGAAACGGCTTCCGTGCCGATTCCGTCTTTCCGGGAAGAAGTTTCTTCCGAAGATCAGACCGTTTCCGAACCGGAATCATCCGAGGAAGTTTCATCCGAAGAGGTTTCTTCTGTCGAATCGGTTGCGCAAAGCAGTATCGCGTCTTCTTCGGTCAGGCAATCCACCACCAAGCAAAACACGACTTCGTCCACCCAAAGCAAGCCGGCGGCGCCTCCCGTTCCTTCGGCGGAGTACCACTATAACACCAATATGAGCATTGAAGACAATGTGTTTATGGACGCATTGGTGTATACCGGCTATAATATCACCAAGCACCGGAAAGACGGGAATATGTGGGTGTATATCCTGGCAAAGCAAAAGCGCGGGCTTGGGTATCTTTCCAAAATCACCTACGGCGGCGGCTGCATGGGGTACGAAACCAAAAACGGCAAGCCGGATATTGCGGCGTTTCAGCGCGGCGGCCTTGTGTGTGCTTCCTATGTGACTTATGTATATTTTAATTATTTGCCGAATGTGGCCGGTATTGATACCAGTTCGTTAACCACTCCGGGAAATTCCCATATGGCGCATGATTGGTATCTTGCGGCGAAGGACTGGGTGAAAAAAGGGTATTCCAAATACATTCCGTTTACCGCTTCGCTCAGCGGCAACCGCACGGTATTCAAATCCTCGCAAAGTATTCCGATCGGTTCGATCATCATGTTCAAGGATTTCTCCCAGCGCAACAATCCCAAAAATGATCACGGCACCCATGTTTGCGTGTATGCGGGATATAAAAACGGTTATAACTGGGTATTCCATGTCGGCAATGAGAACGGGCCGGAGTTCTGTGCGATCGAGCGTATGAGCTGCGGGCCGGATCCGCAGTGGCCGCTCGCCGTGATCAGCACGCCTTCCAACATCCGGATGTCCGCCATGTTGGAACTGAAAGCAACGGATGACAGCGGCAATCCGGCGGCAGGCGTTTCTTTCACCCTGATCAATGCCAAAAACGGTGCTTCCGCCGCGCTCGGCACCACCAATGCACAAGGAGTGCTGGTAAAAGAAGGGCTGCAATACGGCGACTATACTCTGCAAGCAACGGTTCCCGCCGGATTTGAGCCGCTGCCCGCACAAAAAATCAAATTGACCACCGCTTCCAACAGTAAAAACACCATTCAGACAACGCTGAAAAAAATCGTGGTAAGCACACCGGCATCGAACGATCTGCCCGACTCGACTGACAGCCAGCCGGAGGATCCAAACAAAGATCAGGATCTTTCTGATTGATAAGGATGCGAATTGACACTTGCCGCCACTTGTGATACAATGTGTACGGTTTTGAAAGGGACGATCCGGCTATGAAAATCTGCTTTCACACGCACTGTTTTCCCGATCAACTGGCGCCGAAAGCCATGACGGTACTGACTGAAAACGCCGCGCCGTTCGGCCTGACACCGCATACCGACGGGACCGCCGCCGGGGCAAAGCGCCGTTTGCGGGCCGCCGGCATTGACGGGGCGCTTGTCTGCAACATTGCCACCAACCCCCATCAAGAACACCGGGTGAACGATTTTGCGATCGATACGGCCGTCGCAAAGGATTTTTTGTTCGCGGCAGGCGCGCTTCATCCTGACAGTGAGAATATCGAAACCGAATTGGATCGGCTGACCAAAGCGGGCATTCGCGGCATTAAAATTCACCCCGATTATGTGCGGGTAGAGATTACCGACCCGCGGTTTGACCGGATTTTCTCCCAAGCGGAAGAGCGCGGGATGTTTGTGATTTCACACACCGGGTTTGACCCGGTTTCTCCCGATCATGTGCATGCTTCCGCCGCGGGGCTGAAAGCCGTGATCGAGCGGCACCCGCGTTTAACGCTGATCGCCGCGCATATGGGCGGGCCGAGGCAAAGCGGGGAAGTGCTTCGCCTTTTGGCGGGTACCGGGATTTGGTTTGATACCTCGCTTTCTTCCACCAGAGAGGATGAGCGGGAAAACCTGATCACTCTGCTGCACGAGCATGACCCGGCACGGATCCTTTTCGGAACCGATACCCCGTGGAGTGAGCCGGAAAAAGAAATCGCGTTTTTGGAAAACGCGGGTTTGCCGGCGGCGGCATTGGAAAAAATATTTGTTCAAAATGCAGCAAAATTGCTGAAACTATAAAAGAGAGAGTAGTGGCTATGAAAAAATTGATGATCGGCAACGAAGCGGTTGCCAACGGATTGTATGAAGGCGGGATCGGGCTGATTTCCAGTTACCCGGGAACGCCCTCCACCGAAATCACCGAATTTTTATCGAAATTTGATGATTTACATAGCGAATGGGCGCCCAATGAAAAGGTTGCGATGGAAGCGGCGTTCGGTGCGTCGCTCGCGGGGGTGCGCTCAGCCTGTGCAATGAAGCATGTGGGGCTGAATGTGGCGGCTGATCCGCTTTTTACCCTGTCTTATACCGGGGTGAACGCGGGGCTTGTCATCTGTGTGGCGGACGACCCTGCCATGCACTCTTCACAAAACGAGCAGGATTCCCGCCATTATGCGATCGCCGCGAAAGTTCCCATGTTAGAGCCTGCGGATTCCGCAGAAGCGCTGGCTTTTGCAAAAGCCGCTTTTGATCTTTCCGAACAATTCGATACCCCGGTGCTTTTCCGCCTTTGCACCCGCGTGGCGCATAGCCAATCCATTGTGGAAACGGGGCTGCGCCCGAAAGTTGAGAAAAAGCCGTACATCAAAGACGGCGCAAAATACATCATGATGCCGGGGAACGCCAAAAAACGCCACCCTGTGGTGGAGGCGCGCACCGCCGCATTGACAGAGTATGCGGAAACCTGCCCCTTTAACCGGGTGGAGATGGGCGGCACCGAAATCGGGATCATCACTTCGGGCACGGCATATCAGTATGTCAAAGAAGTGTTCGGTGATACGGTAAGCGTTTTGAAAATCGGAATGCCCAACCCATTGCCCAATCATCTGATCACCGATTTTGCCAAACAGGTTCAAAAGTTATATGTCATTGAAGAATTGGATCCCGTGATCGAAAACCACTGCCGTTGTTTGGGGCTTGACCCGATCGGGAAAGCCATGTTCAGCGCAGTGGGTGAGTTTTCACAGGAAACGATCGCCAAGGCCTTTGGCTTGCCGGTAAAAACCACCGTTACGGCAGACAGCGTCACCCCCGCGCGCCCGCCGATGATGTGCGCCGGTTGCCCGCACAGAGGAATGTATTATACCCTGGCGAAAAACAAGGTCACGGTATTGGGTGATATCGGATGTTACACGCTCGGTGCGGTTCCGCCGCTATCCGCGGTCGATTCCACCCTTTGCATGGGGGCTTCGGTTTCGGGCATTCACGGATTTCTGCTGGCATCCGAGCCTGAAGCCGCCCGGAAGACCGTGGCGGTGATCGGGGATTCTACCTTTATGCACTCGGGAATGACGGGGCTTGTCAACATTGCGTATAACGCCTCAAACTCCACCGTGATCATTTTGGATAACTCCATTACCGGCATGACCGGGCATCAGCAAAACCCCACCACCGGTTATAACATCAAAGGCGATCCCGCAAGCAAGGTGGATTTAGAGGCCTTTTGCCATGCCGTTGGTATTCGCCGTGTGCGCGTAGTTGATCCGTACGATCTGGCCGCTTGCGACAAGGTTTTAAAAGAAGAATTGGCGGCAGACGAGCCTTCGGTGATCATTTCCCGCAGGCCGTGCGTGCTGTTAAAATCGGTCAAGACCGCACCCGCCTTGCGTGTTGACAGCGAAAAGTGCCGCTCCTGCAAGCGGTGTATGGGGCTTGGCTGCCCCGCGATTGCGATGAAAAACGGCAAAGCACATATTGACGCAACGCTTTGCGTCGGGTGTGAAGTTTGCAAGCAGCTTTGCCCGTTTGACGCGATCGGGAAAGGAGAATAACCATGAATACCACCAATATCATGATTGTCGGCGTAGGCGGACAAGGCAGTTTGCTTGCATCGAAATTACTGGGCAAACTGCTGGTGTCAGAAGGATACGATGTCAAGGTTTCGGAAGTACACGGGATGAGTCAGCGCGGCGGCAGTGTGGTGACTTATGTTCGTTTCGGGGAGAAGGTTTATTCGCCCATCATCACCGAGGGAGAGGCGGATGTGATCCTTTCCTTTGAAAAGTTGGAAGCAGCGCGCTGGGCTTCCTGCCTGAAAACGGGCGGGCGCGTCATTGTAAATACGCAGGAAATCGACCCGATGCCCGTGATCATCGGCAATGCGGAGTATCCGCATGATGTTTTAACCGAACTGCAAGAAAAAGGGGTACAGATCGATGCGATCGACGCGCTTTCGATCGCCTTGGAAGCGGGAACCGCCAAAGCGGTGAATATTGTTTTATTGTCCCGGTTGGCGAAATTGTTTGATTTCCCGTTTTCGAAATGGATCGATGCGATCGAACAGACGGTCGCGCCGAAATTTGTTGAAGTCAATAAGCGGGCGTTTTCGCTTGGATACAATCAATAAAGGAGAGAACTTTTTTGAGCAAGCAGTATTTTCAAAAAGAAATTGAAACCATGCCTGTTGACCGAATCAAGGCCCTGCAATCGGAAAAATTGGTCAAACAGGTGCGTCATGTTTATGAACATGTGCCTTACTATCGCGATTTAATGGATAAAAAAGGCGTTAAGCCGGAGGATATTCACGGAATCGAGGATTTGCACAAACTGCCGTTTCTGACCAAAAGCGATCTTCGCGAAACCTACCCTTACGGAATGCTGGCTGTGCCGCTTGAGGA
This sequence comes from Oscillospiraceae bacterium, assembly GCA_902766855.1. Classification (GTDB taxonomy): domain Bacteria; phylum Bacillota; class Clostridia; order Oscillospirales; family Acutalibacteraceae; genus UBA737. The sequence continues at coordinate 6,472 of CACXFE010000045.1, forward strand.
CTGCGTGCGTATTCAATCAACTTCCGGCACCACCGGCAAGCGCGTGATCGCGTATTACACACAGCACGATGTGGATCTTTGGGAAGAGTGCTGCGCGCGCGCGATC
>CACXFE010000046.1 GCA_902766855.1 Oscillospiraceae bacterium
ATGGCATTTTTCAAAACGATCATTCCTTTGCCACTATTATAATATAACTTCTGCAAGAGTGCAAGGGGAATTTGGAAAGAAGGGAAATCTTTGACAGTAGAACACCCGATCCCGCCGTTATTCGATGCGCAATCCAAGGTTTTGATTTTGGGAAGTTTTCCTTCGGTTAAATCCCGCGAGCAGGCCTTCTTTTACGGGCATCCGCAAAACCGGTTTTGGCGGGTGATCGCCGCCGTATTCGGGGAAGAAGTTCCACAGACTGTTCCCGAGAAGAAGCGGCTGATCCTCTCGCACCATTTGGCATTGTGGGATGTGATCGCCCGGTGTGAGATCAGCGGTTCTTCCGATGCCAGCATTCAACACGCCGTACCCAATGACATTGGCATGATCTTGCGGCAGTGCGAAATTCGCGCCGTTTTTCTGAACGGCAAAACGGCGGAAAAAATTTACCGCCGCACATTGGAAAAACCGCTTGGCTTCACGGCAACGGTTTTGCCTTCTACAAGCCCTGCGAACGCGGCATGCGGCTTGGAGGATCTGATCGCGCGGTGGAGCGTGATTCAACAGTATTGTTAAGAAAACACAAGGCGGATTTTTGATTATGCAAGGAGGTGGCGGCGTGAATCAATATGCCGATCCGCGGCAACTGGCGGTGTTAAAAACCAAAGCCAACCATTTACCGTTGACGCCCGGCGTGTATCTGATGAAGGATCAGCGCGGGCAAATCATCTATATCGGGAAGGCCAAAGCCCTTAAAAACCGCGTGACGCAATATTTCGGAAGCGGGAATCAACATACCGAAAAGGTAAAACGCATGGTTTCCAATGTTGCTGATTTTGAAACGATTTTATGCGATAGTGAGTTTGAGGCGCTGATTCTTGAAAATTCGCTGATCAAACAGAATCAACCGAAATATAATATTCTCTTGAAAGATGACAAAGGGTATTCCTATATCCGCGTTACCAAAGAACGCTGGCCGAAAATCACCACTGCCAAATCGACCGATCAGGAAGGAAATTATATCGGCCCTTATAATTCTTCCTATATTGTGAAAGAAACAGCGGACGAAGCGCGGAAAATCTTTAAACTGCCTGATTGCGGGCGGGATTTTGACCGCGTCAGTAAACCCTGCTTGAACTATCATATCGGGCTGTGCGACGCGCCTTGCCGCGGCAAGATCCCGCGGGAGGAATACCTTGCCACGGTCAATGCCGCCGTTGAGTTTATCAAGCACGGCGAAAATGAAGATACGGCGCTGGAAGCATTGCGCGAACGGATGGCGGCCGCGGCGGAGAACTTACAGTTTGAAGTGGCCGCGAAATTGCGGGATCGCATTGCCGCGATCGAAAAAATTCGCCAGAAACAAAAAGTGGTGCGGTCTTCTTACAAGAGCGAAGATGTGATCGCCTCCGCCTTTATCGGGGAGAACGCTTGCGTGGAAGTGATCGTTTTCCGCAACCACCGCCTGACCGATAAACAACATTTTATGATCGAAGGCGTTGCGGATCGGGAAGCACTGTACAGCGAATTTTTAGTGCGGTATTACAGTGATCGGGATGATATTCCCGGGCGCATTGTTCTGGATTATGAGAACGAAGATTTTTCTTTAACGGAACAGTGGTTGAGCGAAAAATCCGGGCATAAAGTTCTTTTCGTCTGCCCGAAACAGGGAGAACAGAAGGAACTGCTTGATCTGTGCGCCAAAAACGCCGCCGAAAACCTATCGGAAAAAGCGGACAGAACCGGCAAAGAAATGTCGGTTCTCAACGAGATCGCGCGATTGCTCGGGTTAAAAAACGCACCGCGCCGGATCGAGGCTTACGATATTTCCAATACCGCCGGGCGGGAAAATGTGGCGGGGATGATCGTGTATCAGGACGGGCGCCCCCTAAAATCCGCCTATAAGCGTTTTAAAATCAAGACCTTTATCGGGCAGGATGACTTTCGCTCTATGGCGGAGGTGCTGGACCGCCGCTTCACCGAATACGAAAAAGGCGAGGATGAGGGCTTTTCAACCTTGCCGGATCTGATTCTTTTAGACGGCGGCCAGGGGCAAATGTCCGCCGTGCGGCCGGTTTTGGCCAAGCACCATATTGAATTGCCGCTGTTTGGCATGGTGAAGGATTCCAAGCACCGCACCCGCGCCATCTCTTCAGAAGGCGGGGATATTGCGATCAAATCCAACCGCGCCGCGTTTACCTTTATTACCGGCATACAGGATGAGGTGCATCGCTTTGCGATCGGGTATCATAAAAACCGGCGCAGTAAAGCAATGTTGAACAGTGAACTGACTGCCGTGCCCGGCATCGGAAAAGCGCGGGCGGCGGCACTGCTGCGGCATTTTAAAACCATGAAGGCTATTCGCGCGGCAAATCCTGAAGAATTATCCGCCGCACCCGGCATGAATAAAGCGGCCGCGGAGAATGTTTATCGGGCTTTGCATCCCGAATTATGAAATTTTTGTAAATTTTACGGTTGACAAACAGGGCAGAGTATGATATGATACTCGCATATAAAAGTTTGATAGAGGCGCGGAGTTTCAAGAGTAACACAGCATTTTGCCGGCAGGCGGCTGTGCGAAAGGGAAATCCGCCGAAATCGCGGGAAACGGCTGCCGCCGCCCTGCGGTTGGGCTGTTGCAAAAGATGTAACAGACTGTCACGAATGTGGAGCGCTATCGTTTTTTGTGTTAAAATTCGCGGTCGCTCATTTTGTGCGGCCGCGTTGATTTTTTTGGAGGTTTTAACAATGAAAACTGGAATGACAAAAAGATGGCTTTGCTTGTTTGCCGTTGTTTTTGCGCTTGTTTTCGCCATGGGGCTGATCACGGTTTCAGCCGATGGGGAAGACCTGGTGGAAACAGTCGGCGCATCGGCCGGCAACACCGTAACAGTAGCGGTAGACGGCGAGGAAGTAGAGTACGACTTGGCTGACGGCGAATCGGCGCAGGCGTATGTAGACAACTATGCCGACAACCTGACAAACGACGCTTCGTTTGCCGACCATTTGAAAGACGCGCTGGCTACGGTGCGCGATTCGATCAAATTGTACGCGACCTTTTGGTCGCTTTTACCGCCGATCATTGCCATCGTGTTGGCATTGATCACCAAAGAGGTTTATTCTTCGCTCTTTATCGGGATCGTGGTGGGCGGCCTTTTGTATTCCGGCTTTAATTTTGAAGGCACCGTCACCCATGTATTCAGCGACGGATTTATCGCCAGTGTGGCGGATTCTTACAATGTCGGGATATTGGTATTCCTGGTATTGCTTGGCGCGCTTGTTTCCATGATGAATAAAGCCGGCGGCTCCGCGGCGTTCGGCAGATGGACGACGAAACATATCAAAACCCGCCTCGGCGCGCAGTTGGCGACGGTGGCACTTGGTGTTTTGATTTTTATCGACGATTATTTTAACTGTTTGACGGTGGGCTCGGTCATGCGGCCGGTAACCGATAAACACAATGTGTCCCGCGCGAAATTATCCTATCTGATCGATGCAACGGCGGCGCCTGTTTGCATCATCGCGCCGATTTCTTCCTGGGCGGCGGCGGTCGCCGGCTTTGCCAAAGGATCCGGCGCGGCAAGCGGAATGTCCCTTTTTGTAAGCGCGATCCCCTATAATTTCTATGCGCTGCTTACGATTGTGATGATGGTGTTTTTAAGTATTGCCAATTTTGACTACGGCCCCATGAAAAAGCACGAGGATAACGCGAAAAACGGCGATCTTTTCACCACCAAAGCCGCACAGATGACCGAGGAATTAACTCCCAACGAAAAAGGCAGAGTGTGCGACCTTGTGATCCCGGTCGTGGTATTGATTGTTGCTTGCGTGATCGGCATGATCTATTCGGGCGGTTTCTTTACCGAAGGGGAAGAAGGGTATCGGAATTTCATCACGGCTTTCTCAAACAGTGATGCTTCGGTCGGTTTGGTATACGGCTCAGCGGTTGCGATCGTGCTGGCGGTGATTTATTTCATTTGCCGCCGCGTGATCACCTTTAAAGCCTGCATGGAATCTCTCCCCGAAGGATTTAAAGCCATGGTGCCCGCTATTTTGATTTTGGTTTGCGCCTGGACGCTGAAATCCATGACGGACAGTCTGGGGGCGAAAATCTTCATTTCCCAAATTGTGGAAGGCGGCGCTTCTTCTCTGGCGGCTTTCCTCCCGGCGATCATCTTCCTGATCGCGGTTGGGTTGTCGTTTGCAACCGGCACCTCATGGGGTACATTCGGAATTTTGATCCCGATCGTGTTAAGCGTTTTCGGCGCGGCGGACGGCAACATCACCATTGTGGCAATTTCCGCTTGCATGGCCGGCGCGGTGTGCGGCGACCATTGCTCCCCGATTTCAGATACCACGATCATGGCGTCTGCCGGTGCGCAGTGTGATCATATCAACCATGTGTCCACACAGTTGCCTTACGCATTAACGGTGGCGGGTGTTTCATTTGTTGCGTATCTCATCGCGGGATTTGTGCCGAATTGGCTGATCGTTCTGCCTATTGCCATTGCGATGATGCTCGGCACGCTTTTCGTGATCAAAGCAATGACGAAAAAAGCATAATTGCCGGTCAACGGGATTCATGCCTGCCATACCCGCCGGGATTGGTGAAATTCCTTTTTCAAACGCTGTTTTTTGCCAAAATCATTCAATTCGGCGGTTGCAGGCAGGAAATTAAGGATTGCAAAAAACTTCCGATGCGGATATAATATCTGTATCGGAAGTTTTCTATTGTTTGGAGAGATGAATTTGGCAGAGCGGCAGTTGAGCAAACAAACCGAAATCGAGCGAAGCATTATTAAAAAATTTCGCAAAACGATTTGGAACCCGTTCATCGGTGCGGTGCAGGAGTATGAATTGATTTCTCCGGGCGACCGAATCGCGGTTTGCATATCGGGCGGGAAAGATTCCATGTTGTTGGCTAAGTGCATCCAGCAACTGCAACGCCATACCGAAGTGCCTTTTGAAGCGGTTTATCTTGTAATGGATCCCGGGTATCACCCGGAAAACCGGGAATTGATCCTTGCAAACGCACGCACCATGGGCATCGAAATCGAACTGTTTCAAAGCAATATTTTTGATGTGACCGCGGCGGCGGGAGGCTCGCCCTGTTATCTTTGCGCCCGTATGCGGCGGGGTTGTTTGTACAGTAAGGCAAAGGAACTCGGCTGTAATAAAATCGCTTTGGGGCATCATTTTAATGATGTGATCGAAACACTGTTGATGAGCATGATGTACGCTTCCGAAATCAAAACCATGCTTCCGAAATTACATAGCACCAATTTTGAGGGAATGGAATTGATTCGTCCGCTTTATCGGGTAAAGGAAAAGGATATACTTGCCTTTGCCGCGTATCACGACCTGCGCTTTTTACAGTGCGCCTGCAAGTTTACCGAAGAAAGCGCCCATCACGAAAGCCTTTCCAAACGCAAGGAGATCAAGGCGTTGATCGCTTCGATCAAAGAGGTCAACCCCGCGGTGGATGACAATTTGTTTCGCAGTATCCACAATGTGAATCTTGCCACACTGCCCGGGTGGAGAGATCGCGATTCCGGCGCGATCCATACTTTTTTGGAAACTTATCAAAAGGAGAACGAGCATGAGAGATGATATTTGCACCATACCGGTCAGTGAAGTATTTGAAGTGCGGCAGGGGTGCCCGATTTGCCGTATGCGCGACACCGTGGAAGAGCGCATTACCGACTATATTTTGGGTGACGCCATGATGGAGCCGGATGTACGGATCGAAACCAACAAAACCGGCTTTTGTGAATTTCATTACGGAAAGATGATGAACCGGCGGGGCAGGCTGCAACTGGCGCTGATGCTTCAAACCCATACCGACGAAGTACATCGCACCCTGTTTGCCAAAAAAATGCTGAACCCGGATTCCAAACGCGGAAGCAACGCAAAGAAAATCGGGGAGAAGTGCTTCATTTGTGAAAAGATCGAATGGGGGCTTTCCCGCATGATCGAAACGGTTTTTCGCTGTTATGAGAGAGAACGCGATTTTCGTGAACTGTTCGGCAATCAACCCATGTTTTGCCTGCCGCATTATGAGCGGTTGCTCGCGGGTGCGAATAAAAAAGTAATGCGGTCGCACGCGTCGGATTTTTCGGATGATCTGAACCGTATCACCGGCACTTATTTGAAAGAACTACAAGCGGATCTATCCAAGTATTGCACCATGTATGATTACCGAGCCAAAGAAAACGGAGATTGGGGCAACAGCCGGGATTCGGTAGAGCGTGCCGTTGCCTTTTTCAGCGGCAGGAATTATAAGGAATAATGCGTTGCCGGTTGCGGCACGGATTGACATAAAACGCCTTTTTTGCCAAAACGGTGGATAACTTTTTGCGTAAATAGGGGAGTTACCCACCTTTTCCACCGAGTTATCCACTGATTTATGTCAACTGCATAAGGTTTTCCGTTTTTGCCAATACTATCCGTATCAAAGCGCGGGAGGGCAAAACAATGGTCAGAGGTGTCAGTAAAACGGTGATTGTGGTGAATGATACGGGGAGTCGGTTATTCGAAAAAATCGTATTCTATGTAACCCCCGAATATGGAAATTTAAGCGCCAAACAACTGAAAAAAGCGGCCAGCGATTTTTCTTTTCATTACGGCGAGCATTTTACGCGGGATACCTTGCGCAAGCGGGTGAAGCGGAAAAAGCGAATACGGATGGCCCTTGCGGCCGGTTTTTTATTGTTGGCTGCCGCGATTGTTTTATGGATTTTTTTATGATGTTATAAAAAAATGCAGGGAAGAGTCACCTCTTTCTTGCATTTTTCGTTATTCTGTTTTATAATAATGTCATCGTAATAAAAAACAGTACTTTTAAAGAATACGGTGGGGGAATATGGGAAAAGAAATTTTTACATTCGGCGGAAAATTGTTTCTAAAATTGATTATTGTCAATATCATGTGTTTTTTTATCATTATGTCGTTTAGTGTGCTTTCCACAGCGGCGTTCACGAAAAATATCGGGTATACGGCTTATGGCACGACCAGTGAATCGAGCGAGCAACAGGAACTGTATACTTATTATTATGACGACGGGGAAGATACCAAACTCAAAGAGTATGAAGACAGCGGCGTTACGGTTTCAAAATCTACGATTCGCTCGCCCATGTCCAAAACCGGTAATATCCTCTTTTTAACGGTTTCGCAAGTGTTCAGTCTTTTGATCCTGATTGCGTTTATTTATCCGAACATATGGGATCTCGGCACGAAGGACAGTAACCTTGTTCGCTTTAAGCATAAAGAGGAAGACCGGCTGAAAGGTTTAAAAATCGGCTTGGTAGCCGTGGTTCCGCTTTATTTGGCAAGGATCGCGTTGGTGGTATTCAAACTGGGCGTTTTTCCGAAATTTCCGCTGGCGCTGCATCGCTTTTTCAATTCATCGTTTTATGCGTTGATCCAGGCGATAACAGGAAAGGCTGGCACCGTGGGCGAGGCCTCCTGGTGGCGCATGATCCTTTTGTTTCTTCCGCCGATCATCATTCCGGCGATCGCCTGGCTGGCATATGCGCTGGGGATCAGGAATTTCTCGATCGGTGAAAAGTTGATTTATAAGAAAAATAAGGAGTAAGATCGGTTATGGCAGGTTTTTTCGGATTATTTAATTACGAAAAGGAGGGCCCCGGCATTTCCAAAAACGCCCCGAAAAAGAAAACATTTATCGTGTTTTTTGAAACTTTCTTTCGTAATTTTTGGAAGTTTATCACGGTCAATCTGGTGTATTCGGCGATTTCCCTCCCGGTGGTTACCAACGGGTTTGCCGCGGTCGGCATCACGCATGTTACCCGCAATATCGCGCGGGACAAGCATTCTTTCGGGTTAAGCGACTTTTTTGAAACCATTAAAAAGAACTGGAAACAGTCATTGGCGGCGGGTATTCTGAATACGCTGATTTATGTGATCCTGTTTTTTGACGCCTATTTTTTCTATTTTTCTTCCAAAGGGATCATGTCGTCGATTGGGGTGGGCATTTCGCTCTGTCTGCTCTTCATTTTCACGGTGATGACTTATTATATTTGGACGATGATCATCACTTTCCGGTTTTCACTGAAACAGATTTATCGCAACAGTTTTAAATTCGTGTTTATCAATTTAAAGATGAATTTGCTTTGCTTTTTCAGCATCATTCTGGTTTACGCGGTGAATGTGGCATTGGTGGTTTTGCTGGCTCAATATGCCGTTTTTGTGATCACGCTGGAATTGCTGATTTATGGGTTGACCTACCCGGCTTTCCGCTATTTATTGGTGCAATTCTGCACTTTCCCGGCCATTCGCAAATATATCATTGATCCGTATTATAAAGAGCATCCGGGCGAGGATATTGAGCGGCGCCGTGATTTAGGGCTGGAAATTGAAGAGGAAACAAAGCCGGCCGCCACCGGGGAAGACGGGGAAGACGAAGAACCCGAAAATGTTTTTGAAGACTAAACCGCACCTGTATCGCATATATTGGATACGGGAGTTGATGATATGGGGTGCAGGATTGCGGATTTAAGGAATAAACAAGTTGTGTGCATCAAAGACGGTTCCGTTCTCGGTTTTATTGTGGATGTGGAACTGAATATTGAAAACGGCTCGCTGATTTCGCTGATCGTGCCGGGCAGAGCCCGGTTTTTCGGGCTTTTCGGCAGAGAAGAAGATGTGGTGATCCCCTGGAGTGAAATTGAGGTGATCGGGCAGGAAACGGTGTTGGTCAGTTCCGAGCCGCCCGCCGCGCGACCAAGACCGCGCAGACGATTTTTTGAGGGGTAATGATTTTCCGTTATATGATAAAAAAACAACGCTTATCGACACGATAAGCGTTGTTTTGTCTTGATGGGGTTTATTTTTTGGCGTATTTTTCACGAGCCACATAACTGGTATGCAGATCATGATGCGCTTTGTGCCCGCCGAATCCGTCGTACCATTCGCTGTACAGCGTTTTAATAACGGGGGATTCATGCGATTTTCTGATCGACATAGCGGCATCCTGATCGTACAAAGCCTTGGCACGAACTGCTTTCAGGTCTACGGAATCGCGGACATACTGCGGTTGGATCGGTTGACCGCCGCCGTTGACGCAGCCGCCCGGACAACCCATGATTTCCACAAAGGTCCATCCGTCGGGATTGCCGGCTTTGATCTTATCCATCACGCATTTCGCCGCCGCAGCGCCCGAAGCCACCGCCACTTTGATATCGCTTCCGGCGATATTGACTGTGGCTTGTTTCAAGCCTGCCGTACCACGGACAGCCGCAAAATCAACCTCGGTATTATCCTGGCCGGTAAGCCAATCGTTCGCGGTGCGCAGTGCCGCTTCCATCACGCCGCCGGTCGCGCCGAAGATGACGGCCGCGCCGGTATCTTCACCGAGCGGATTATCAAATTCTTCATCCGGGAGATTTTGGAAGGAGAGGCCTGCCCGCATGATCATACGGGAAAGTTCGCGGGTGGTGATGGAAATATCAAGATCCGGCACCCCTGCCGCGCTTTGATCCTCTCTGCCGATTTCAAACTTCTTCGCAGTACAGGGCATCACGGAAACCGATACGATCTTCTTCGGATCAATGCCCATCTTCTGCGCATAGTAAGTTTTGATGACAGCGCCGCCCATTTGTTGGGGCGATTTGCAGGTAGAAAGATGTTTGAGCATATCCGGATAGTAGAATTCACAGAATTTTACCCAGCCGGGGGAGCAAGAGGTGATCATGGGAAGAACGCCGCCGTTTTTAATGCGCTCTACCAGTTCGTTCGCCTCTTCCACAATGGTAAGGTCGGCCGCAAAGTCGGTATCAAAGACTTTGTCAAACCCTAAACGGTGCAGGGCGGCAACCATTTTTCCTTCCACATTGGTGCCGATCGGCATGCCGAAACATTCACCCAGCGTTGCACGAACGGAAGGCGCGGTTTGCACCACGACATATTTATCGGGATCGGCAATGGCTTCCCAAATCTTATCGGTATCGTCCTTCTCGGTTAAAGCGCCGGTCGGGCAGACAACGGTACACTGACCGCAGGAAATACAGGGAACATGGGAAAGTCCCACTTCAAACGGGGTGCCGATGGCGGTATCAATCCCGCGGTTGTTCGCCCCGATCACGCCGACATACTGCTCGTTACAAGCGGCAACGCAACGGCGGCAGAGAATACATTTGTTGTTATCTCTTACCAAGTGCGGGGTGGAAGTATCCAGTTCGTACTGCGGTTTGAAACCGCTGAAAGCACTTTCGTCCACGCCATAGTCGCGGCAGAGTTTTTGCAGTTCGCAGTTGGTGGAACGCACGCAGGAAAGGCACTTTTTCTCATGGGTGGAAAGCATCAATTCCAGTGTGGTTTTTCTGGCTTTTTGAATTTTTTCGGTATTGGTAAGCACTTCCATGCCTTCGCTGATCGGGTAAACGCAGGCGGTCACGATGCGGAAACCTCTGCCTTCGTTGGCTTCCACCACGCAGATACGGCAAGCGCCGATCTCGTTCTTCTCTTTCATGAAGCAAAGGGTGGGGATTTCTACACCGGCGAGGCGAGCGGCGTCTAAAATGGTAGAGCCTTTGGGAGCGCTGACAGAAATACCGTTGATTTTTACATTGATCATATCCATGTTCATAAGGCTCCTTTCTTATTCTTTAATGATGGCGCCGAACGCGCAGTTCGACATACAGGCGCCGCACTTAATGCACTTGCTCTGATCGATCACATGTGGATTCTTCACGCTGCCTTCAATGGCGCTGACCGGGCAGTTGCGGGCGCATTTGGTACAGCCTTTGCACTTATCGGCGATGATCTTATAAGAAACGAGGTTTTTGCAGACGCCGGCGGGGCACTTTTTATCCACCACATGCGCTACATATTCATCACGGAAGAATTTCAGCGTGGCAAGTACCGGGTTCGGCGCGGTTTGTCCGAGGCCGCACAGAGAATTCTGCTTGATATACAGGCAGAGTTCTTCCAAACGATCAAGGTCTTCCAAGGTACCGTTGCCGTTGGTGATCTTGTCCAGCATTTCCAGCAAACGCTTGGTACCGACGCGGCAAGGCGTACATTTTCCGCAGGATTCATCAACCGTGAATTCCAAGAAGAATTTCGCCATGTCCACCATACAGGTGTCTTCATCCATAACGATCAAGCCGCCGGAGCCCATCATACAACCGATCGCGGTGAGGTTATCGTAATCCACCTCGGTATCAATGAGACTTGCCGGGATACAACCGCCGGAAGGACCGCCGGTTTGCGCGGCTTTGAATTTTTTGCCGTTGGGGATGCCGCCGCCGATATCTTCAATAATGTGGCGGAGCGTGGTGCCCATCGGGATTTCCACAAGGCCGGTATGTTTGATCTTACCGCCGAGTGCGAATACCTTGGTTCCTTTGGAACGCTCGGTTCCCATGGAGGCAAACCATTCCGGCCCGCGCAGGATGATCTGCGGGATATTGGCAAAGGTTTCCACATTGTTTTCCACGGTGGGAGAATTGTAAAGCCCTTTGACTGCCGGATAGGGGGGACGGGGTCTCGGCTCGCCGCGGTTGCCTTCGATCGAAGTCATCAAAGCGGTTTCTTCGCCGCAGACGAACGCGCCCGCGCCTAAACGAATGTGCAAATCGAAATCAAAACCGGAATCGAAAATATTCTTCCCGAGCAAACCGTATTCATGCGCCTGATCAATGGCGATCTGTAAACGCTTAACGGCGATCGGATATTCCGCACGCACATATACATAGCCTTCGGTAGCACCGATCGCATACCCGGCGATCGCCATGGCTTCAATGACGCAGTGCGGGTCGCCCTCTAACACGGAACGGTCCATAAAAGCGCCGGGGTCGCCTTCGTCGGCGTTGCAGACCACATATTTTTGCGGTGCTTTATTCGGTGCGCAGAGCGCCCATTTCCGCCCGGTGGGGAAACCGCCGCCGCCTCTGCCGCGAAGACCGGAATCGGTAACGCATTTGATAACATCTTCCGGCGTCCATTCGGTGAGGACTTTACCGAGCGCGGCATAACCGTCCATGGCAATGTACTCATCAATACTTTCGGGGTTGATCACACCGCAGTTACGCAGAACCACGCGGTTTTGTGATTTATAAAACGCGGTATCACCCAGCGCCACATTCCCGACAACTTTTTCGTCTTTGCCGGTATCGTTGTATACAAGGCGCTCTACAATACGACCTTTTAAAAGATGCTCGGTCACGATTTCTTCCACATCTTCGGGGGTGACACGGCTGTAAAAAGTACCGTCCGGGTAGACGATGACCACAGGCCCCAACTCGCAAAGACCGAAACAACCGGTCTGTACCAGTTTCACCTCATCCGCAAGCCCGTTGTTCTCGATGCTGGTACGAAAAGCATCTTGAATTTTCCGGCTGCCGGAAGAGGTACAACCCGTACCGCCGCAAATCAATACTTGTGCACGAATCATATTACTTTCCCTCCAAAATTATAGGTTCTGACCGCCGAGCGTGAACTCGTTTACGATCTTACCGCCTTTTAAGTGTTCCTCCACCACGCGCTTTGCCTTTTCGGGGGTCATCTTTACATAAGTGACCTTGTCTTTGCCCGCTTCGAATACTTCCACAACGGGTTCAAACTGGCAAATACCGATACAGCCGGTCTGCGAAACCGTTACCTTATCGGTAAGCGACTGGGCGCTGACTTCTTCCACGAGGGTGTTTAAAACCGGGCGAGCGCCTGCCGCGATGCCGCAGGTGGCCATGCCTACTACAACGCGAATATCGCCCGAACCTTCCCGAAGAATGACCTTGTCCTTCATTTTTGCCTTGATTGCCTGTAACTCAGCCAATGACTTCATACTGTTTTTCCTCCTGATTCATATTGTTCATCGAGGTATTCCTCGATCCATTTAAGAACTTCATAACTGCCCAGCGGCACATCTTCCAGCACGGTACGCAATTCTCTGGTATCCAAAGAAACGGTGTAATTCGGAAAGATGTGGGTGAACAGAAAATCAGTGTCGGGGTGACCTTGTATCAAGGTCGTGATGCTCGGCACCACATTGCCGAGCGGGGTAAAATCAATGTGATTTTTATGAAAAACGGAACAAACCGTGGTTCCGTGATCGGTGGGATATTCCTTTTCATGACGGGAAGTCACGGTCAAGGAGCCGCCGGTCTGTTCGGCTTCCAGTTTTAAAAGCGGCAGCCCCATTCCCACTTTTCGCGTGGTTCGTGTGGTGTAAAAAGGGTCTGTCACGCCGCGTAAAACTTCCTCCGTCATCCCGCATCCGTTATCCCGGATCGTGAGGGTGAGAAGGTCAGGGGTTTCCTCAATGCAGATTTCTGTGAGGGTAGCCCCCGCTTTTACGGAGTTCTCCGCAATATCTAAAATATTGAGTGATAATTCCTTCATACCGTTCCTCCAAGCCGGCGGATCAACGCCGCGGCCGCGTCTTCCCGGGGGCAGGGAAGTTCCAGCCATTCCTGCCGCTCGTGAATATCCCATAAAGTATGCGCGTCTGAACTGACGAGGATATTCACAGGGTCTTTCCCGATTTGAGCGGCAAACTCCGCTTTGCGGTTTCCGTCATGCAGTTCGGCACAAGGAAAGAAAGGAGTTTCGGGAAATATGCCGAGTACCGCGATGATGCCGTTTGCCTGCCGGTCAATATGGGCGGGGTAGCAAACACCGCCGAATTGCCGCACGGCTTCCGGCACTTCTTCGAGAGAAAGCGCGGTTGCGTTGGAAAGCAGATCATCTTCCGTTCCGATCACATGGTCAAAACTGTCCATAATAAGTTGATTGCCGAAAATATCGGTGCGATTGCGGATCCGGATCCGTTTGGATGCTACAAACCCGTCAAACGCCATGGCGCTTGCAAGATCGGGGAAAAGACAAACGATATGGATGTCTTCCGCCGTGGTCAGTTCCATTCCCGCAATCGGGATGATGCCGTGCCGCGCCGCCGCTTCGAAGAAAGCGGGACAGTTTTTGCAGGTATTATGATCGGTCAGCGCCATCAGGTCAAGCCCGTTCAGTTCTCCCATTCCCGCAATACTGTCCGGGGTGGACTCATCGTCCCCACAGGGGGAAAGGCAGGAATGAATATGGAGATCATAATAATATCTGCTCATAACAGTTTGCTTAACGCAATGGCGGTTTCATAAGCGCCGCCTTCCGCCAAAAGAATGTTCACACCTTTGGCGCTTGCCGTGGCAAGGATCTCTTCATCCGGCGTAACGCCTTCCGCCTCGATCACACAGGCCGTATCGGCAAGGGAAGCCACCGCCACAATATTTACATTGGACATAATGGTGATCCATGCGTCGCCGCCGGAAGCCCTGCCCATCACCCAGCTTAACAGATCGCCGATGTAAACGCCGGTGATCTCGCGATCGGGATCGGGAAGAACGGCGGCTTTGAAAGGAGCCTTCTCCACCAATTCGCGCACGGTCATTCCGCATCCTCCTTTTGGAGTTTGTTCAGCCTGATCAGGCAGTTTTCAAGCGTTGCGCGCCCTTTCACCACATCCTCCGCAAAAGCGCGGCAGTTCGGCGCCCCGCAGGAGCCGCAGTCGATCCCCGGCAGGGTATCCCGCAGTTTTTGAATATCCGCCATCATGCGCATTGATTCCGCCATACTGTCCGAGAGGCGCGTGATAGGATGATAGGTGGGCATTGTGTTGAATATATACCCGTCCGGAATGTAGGTTTCATCTGCCGATAGAAAGTTTTGTGAAACCGGCAAATACCGCCGCAGCCCTTGCAGGCGCGCTTTGGCAATGAAGGGGTTTTCTACCGCCATCACCCCGCCGACGCATCCGCCCGTGCAGGCGTTTAACTCAATAAACTCCAACTGCGGAATATTGCCGTTTTCAATCTGATCCAATACACGGATGACATTGTTGATCCCGTCTGCCGCGAGGTAACTTTCGTTGAAAATCGCGGTTGCCTCTCCGCCGGAACTCGCCCAACCGATGCCGATCATGCCGGAATGAGAAATTGCGTGGATTTCGCCGCCCGGTTTCATTTTGGCGATCAGTTGAAAATACAACTCACTGATCGAAACCACCACATCCACCCGGCTTTTATATTCCGCAAAGCCGTTCCGAACATAACTGACTTTGGCCGGACAGGGGGAGATAAAGCAAACGCCGATCTCCTCCGGCTTTAATTCCGGGTGCTCTTTTTCCGCCTTTTCGCGGGCAAGAGCCGCCGCCACCTCCATCGGAGGCAGCATGTGAATGATGTTCTCGGTCAAAGAAGGGAAGCGAAGGGCGATCAAGCGAATGATCACCGGGCATGCCGAACTGATTGCCGGCTTTTTAACCCCTTCGGTTTTCAGATAAAGCCGGGTATAGGCGCTGACGAGTTCCGCCGCTGCCGAAACCTCAAACACATCGTCAAAACCGATTTTCAAAAGACCGTCCAGTACATAATCCACATCGTCCAGATTGTCAAACTGTCCGTACAGGGTGGGTGCGGGGATGGCAATTTTCCATTTAAAGCGATCCATTTCGGATAACTTCCCGCAGGCCGCTTTTTTCGCCCCGTTCTGGCAAACGCGAATGCATTCGCCGCAGTCAATGCATCTCTCCTGATTGATGACAGCGTGCCCGTTTTTAATGCGGATCGCTTCCGTTGGGCAGTGTTTCAAGCAGGTGGTGCATCCGCTGCATTTTTCTACATCAAGATAAACCGAATGTTCGTATTTATTCATGGTGAAAACCTGCCGAAAAGATTATTTTAAGTTTACCCGCATGGTAATATCCGTGCCTTTGCCGAGTTCGGAGCGGATTTCCATATGATCGGTGTACCGTTTCATATTGGGAAGCCCCATTCCGGCGCCGAAGCCGAGCGTTCGGATTCGATCCGACGCGGTGGAAAACCCTTCCTGCATCGCTTGGTCGATATCCTTGATCCCGGGGCCGTGATCCCGCAAAGAAATCACGATTTCCTCTTCGGTGACCGTTACATCCGCTTCGCCCCCGCCCGCATGGATGACCATGTTGATTTCGCCTTCATACATCGCGATGGAAACCCGCCGGATGATGTCAGGCGAAATGCCGAGTAGGCGCAGATTTTTTTTGACCTGAACCGATGCCTGACCTGCCGAAGTAAAATCAGCACCGTCAACGTCAAAATGAAAAGTCAAAGCCTCAGACACTTTTGACCCTGTTTCCTACAAGACCGTTGCTGTATAAAATACCGCAGGCCTCGTACATTCTTTTTTTGGTTGCCATGATCACAATATTACTTTCTTTTGCGAGTTCCACCATTTCGGCAGTTGGCATTTTGGAACGCACAAACACGATGCAGTTCATATCCATCATTTCCGCCGTGCGGACAACCTGTGAATTGACAAGCCCCGTTAATAGAACCGCCTGATCTTTGACATAGGCGAGTACATCGCTCATCATATCGCTGCCGCAGGCAGAATAGACATGCCTCGAAAGATCTTCTTCACAGCAGATCACTTCCGCATCCAGTAATTCTTGAATAGTAGAGATTTTCATAGCAATCTTTTCTCCTCAAAAAGACAGAAATTTATTTTCCGTATTTCGAAAGAATTCCGTCAATATCGTCCACCGTCAAGCGGCCGTATACTTCGTCATTCACGGTCATGACAGGGGCCAATCCGCACGCGCCGATGCAGCGGCAGGCAGTCAGAGAAAACTTACCGTCTTCGGTGCATTCATCCGCACCGATTCCGAGTTTCTCACTCAACTTGTTGAAAATATCGCCCGAACCCTTTACATAACAAGCGGTTCCGAGGCATACGGAAATGTTGTATTCGCCTTTCGGGGAAAGGGCAAATTGCGCGTAAAAGGTGGCAACGCCGTATACTTTTTCAAGCGGCACATCCATTCCTTCCGCGATCATTTCCTGCACTTCCATCGGGAGATAACCGTAAATGTCCTGTGCTTGCTGCATCACAGCCATCAGCAGGCTTTTATCGTGCTTGTTAGCGGCGATAACATCTTGCAGTTGTTTCTCCTGTTCAGCGGTTCCTTTAAAGGGAATCTTACTGGCTTTTTTTAGCATGAACCAAATCCTCCTTCAGTTGATTCTATGCGGGTGTCGCGCGGCCAAAACGCAGTGAACCCACATATACTCATACAGTATACCATATTCCCGCGCGTTTGAAAAGGGTTTTTCGATAAATTTTTAACGAAATTTTTCAGAGAAAATTTTGTCGATTTTTAATATTTTTTTCAACTGTCTTTTTACAAACTCGGCGGTTGATCCGGCAAGGGAAATTTTCCTTTACAAAGCGGGGCAATCATTGTATAATATAAGGTATGAAAAAGACAGTTTCACTCCCGATGTTGTTGATGCTGGTGCTGTTGTGCGGTTGCACACAGGGCGGGCAGGAAAGTTCACAAACACGCTTGATACTTGACACTGTGGCGACCATCACCGCCGATTGCGATGAGGAAACGCTGAACGGTGCTTTTGCGTTGTGCGAAGAACTGGAAAATCGTTTCAGCCGCACCAAAAAAGAGAGTGAAGTGTATCGCCTGAATAAAACGGCGGGGTATACGCCGGTTTCCGCCGATGTTGCCACCGTGGTGCGCAGGGCGCTGTTTTATTCCGGGCAGACGGCGGGGCGGTTCGATATTACGATCGCCCCGGTGAGTATGTTATGGGATTTTGAAAATCAGGTGATCCCGTCGAAAGATGAAATCGCGGCGGCGCTGCCGAATGTGGATTATCACAGTATTTCGTTTTCGGGGGAGCAAATCAATCTCGGCGGCAAACAAATTGACCTGGGCGCGATCGCCAAAGGCTATATTGCCGACCGTGTGATTGCTTATTTTGAAGAAAAAGGTGTAGAAAAAGCGCTTGTCAATCTCGGCGGAAACATTGCTTTGCGCGGAGAGTATACCGTAGGGATCCGGAAACCGATGGAAGAATCGGTCATGCTTGTGGTTCATTTGGCGGACAAAAGCGCGGTAACCGCGGGGATCGACCAGCGTTGTATCCGAGCCGGTGACCGTCTTTATCACCACATTTTGGATCCGAAAACGGGATACGGCGTAGAAAACGAACTGGCCTCGGTCACGGTAATCGGCGCCTGCTCGATGGATTGCGATGCGCTTTCCACCTGCTGTATGCTGCTGGGAACCGAAGAAGGGGTACACCTGATCGAGAACACAGCGGATACGGAAGCGGTGTTTATCAGCCGCGAAGGCAAAGTGACCCTGACCGCGGGGCTTTACCGTGAAAACGATACGATCATAATGAAAGAAGAGAAACGATCATGAGTTTATTAACTGCCATTTTCGGCAATTACAGTGAAAAAGAAATCAAACGCATTTTGCCGCTGCAAAAGCGTGTGTTGGCATTGGAAGAGGAATACCGTGCTTTGAGCGACGATGCTCTTCGCCGGAAAACCGATGAATTTAAGGAGCGCCTGCAAACCGGGGAAACGCTGGACGATCTCTTGCCGGAGGCGTTTGCCGCCTGCCGTGAAGCGGCGGACAGAGTTCTTGGTTTGCGCCATTTCCCGGTGCAGATTTTAGGCGGAATCATTTTGCATCAGGGCCGCATTGCCGAGATGAAAACCGGCGAAGGAAAAACACTGGTGGCAACTTTGCCCGCTTATCTGAACGCGCTTTCCGGCCAAGGCGTTCATATTGTAACCGTGAACGATTATCTTGCGAAACGCGACTCGGAATGGATGGGAAAACTTTATCGCTTTATGGGGTTAAAAGTTGGCCTGATCATTCACGGCTTATCGCATGAAGAAAAGGTGGCGGCCTATCAGGCTGACATTACCTACTGCACCAATAACGAACTCGGGTTTGATTATCTGCGCGACAACATGGTGATCTACAAAGAGCAAAAGGTGCAGCGCGGGCATCATTTTGCGATCGTGGACGAAGTGGACTCCATTTTGATCGACGAAGCGAGAACGCCGCTGATCATTTCGGGACAGAGTGATAAATCCACCGATCTGTACGCCATGGCAAACCGCTTTGCGGCGGGTCTGCAAATGGTAAAAGTGAAGGAAATGGACGATAAGATGAATGCCGACGATTCCGATTACGACGGCGATTATGTGGTGGATGAAAAAGCCCATACCGCCACCTTGACTCCTTCCGGCGTACAAAAGGCGGAGCAATATTTCAAGATTGAAAACCTGAATGACAGTGAAAATATCGCAATCGCACACCATATCAACCAGGCGATCCGTGCCCACGGCATTATGAAACGCGATGTGGACTATGTGGTGAAAGACGGCGAAGTGATCATCGTGGATGAGTTTACCGGGCGTTTAATGTACGGCAGGCGTTACAACGAAGGTCTGCATCAGGCGATCGAGGCCAAGGAAGGCGTGCAGGTGGCGCACGAATCCAAAACGCTGGCGACCATTACTTTCCAGAATTTCTTCCGCTTGTATGACAAGTTATCCGGTATGACGGGGACCGCCATGACCGAAGAAACCGAATTTCAGGAAATTTATAAACTGGATGTGGTGGAGATCCCCACCAATAAGCCGATCATCCGGGATGATCAAAACGATGTGGTGTATAAAACCGAGAAAGCCAAGTTCAACGCGGTGATCGATAAAATCATCGCTTGCCACGAAAAAGGGCAGCCGGTTTTGGTGGGTACGGTGACCATTGAAAAATCCGAAATTCTGTCCGGCATGCTGAAACGCCGTGGCGTTTCCCACAATGTGTTGAACGCAAAACATCATGAAAAAGAAGCGGAAATCATTGCCCAGGCGGGGAAACTCGGCGCGGTGACCATTGCAACCAACATGGCGGGGCGCGGTACCGACATTATGCTCGGCGGTAACGCAGAGTACCTTGCCAAAGCCGCTCTTCGGCATGACGGATTGAGCGAGGACATGATCAACGAAGCCACCGGCTTTGCCGAAACGAGCGACGCGGACATTCTTTCCGCCAGGGAACAGTTTAAGCAGTATTATGAACGCTTCAAGGCGGAAATTGCCCCGGAAGCGGAGGAAGTACGAAAAGCAGGCGGCCTTGCGATCATCGGTACCGAGCGGCATGATTCCCGCCGGATCGATAATCAGTTGCGCGGGCGCGCGGGGCGGCAGGGAGATCCGGGCGCCACGCAGTTCTTTGTTTCTTTGGAAGATGATCTGATGCGTCTGTTCGGCGGCGAGCGGATCTCTACCATGATGGAAACCCTGCGGGTGGAAGAGGATACGCCGCTTGAAAGCGGTATGCTTTCCCGCACGATCGAAAATGCCCAAAAGAAGAAAGAGGGCATGAACTTTGCCATCCGTAAAAATGTTCTGCAATATGACGATGTGATGAACAAACAGCGTGAGTTGATTTACGGCCAGCGAAACCGCGTGCTGGATGGGGAAGACCTGAAAGAAACCGTTTTGAAGATGATTGACGAAACCATTGATGAATACAGTAAGATTTACCTTGCGGATGAAGCCGTGCATGATAACTGGGATCTTGCGGGAATGAGGGAATACTTCCTCGGTTGGATCACCACGCCGGATGATCTGCATTTCACGCCCGAAGAACTCGGCAACACTTCGCGGGAAGAAGTGGCGGATTCGCTGAAAGCCAAAGCCCATGCGCGGTATGAGCAGCGTGAGGCGGAGTTTGGCAGTAACATCATGCGTGAGATCGAGCGCGTGATGCTGTTGCGCAGTGTGGATATCAACTGGATGGATCACATTGATAATATGGATCAACTCCGGCAGGGGATCGGGCTTCGCGCATACGGCCAGCATGACCCGGTGGTGGAATACCGCAATGACAGTTATGATATGTTTGAAGCGATGACCAACACCATCCGCGAGCAGACGGCGAAACTGGTTTTGACCGTGCGTGTCCGCAATGATGAAAATGTCAAGCGTGAAAAAGTGGCGGAAGAAACCAATACGGGCGATAAACCGCAAACCGTGCGCGGGCGCGGGGCGGTCAGCAAAAACGCGCTTTGCCCATGCGGCAGCGGCAAAAAATATAAACGCTGCTGTGGGAAAGGATTAGAATAAAATAGGGAAGACGGGGCTGTCGCAAAATAGGCCCTGTAAAAAGAAGAGTTCAGGAGGCTGAAAAAACAGTCGACTGAACTCTCTTTTTGTGGTAAAATTAAGTTGTGAACAAAAAAATTACCGGTAAATATTATCGCACATTAAACCGGAATGTGCAACTGTTAATTGACGAAAGTTTCGCAGAAAGAGAAATTCCTGCCAATGACAGCGTACGGCTCTTAGATGAAATGGTAGAGGAGATGGATTTAACCCCGTTAATGAGAGCCTATGAAGTGCGCGGTCGGAAGCCTGCGACAGCACCGACAACCATGTTAAAAATCGTATTGTATGCAAATATGGAGGGTATCTACACTTCAAGGAAAATCGAATCGGCATGCCATAGGGATATCAATTTCATGTGGCTGTTAAATGGCGTGTCCGCACCGAAAAAAGATGAGATTGCAAGGTTTAAAAGCAAGCGGCTTGCGGTATGTGCGGAAGAATTGTTTTTCGGCTTGGTTGCAAAGCTGAAAGAATTAGGAGAGATCAACTTTGATCATCTGTTTGTAGACGGAACCAAAATAGAAGCCAATGCGAACAAGTATAGTTTTGTATGGAAGAAATCAACGACGAAATATGAAATCCGGAACGATAAAAAGTTAGAAGCCGTAACAAGTGAATTGTCAGAAAAGTATGGCATTCTTTGTTCTCAGGCGGAGGAATTGTTGTCTTTACTTTCGGGGAAAGTAACGAAGCCGTTTGTATACGGACGAGGTCACCGCAAAACAGAGTTGCAGAGAGATATTGAAAAACTACAGGAGTTGTTATCCAAAAAGGAAAAATACGACAAATATCAAGAAACATTCGGTGACAGAAACAGTTTTTCCAAAACAGATCCGGACGCAACCTTTATGCATATGAAAGAAGATCATATGAGAAATGCTCAACTGAAACCCGGATACAATATACAGTTAGGAGTAGAAGGCGAGTATATTACAGGTGTGAGCGTATCCTCTGAACGAAGTGATCAGCTTACCCTTATTCCGTTTATGGAAAATCTGCGTGATCACGGTATAGAATATACCGATGTTACAGCGGATGCGGGATATGAAAGCGAAGAAAACTACACATATTTTGAAAACACCGATACAGAATGTTACATAAAGCCACAGAATTACGAGCGCAGCAAGACAAAGAAGTTCAAAAACAATATGGCATTACGGGAAAATATGGAATACGATGAAGAGCGGGACGAATATACTTGTCAGGCGGGTCGGAAGATACGGGCAACTTATGAGGGGAAGCAAAAAACCAAAAGCGGTTATGAGCGAGAAGTTACTTATTATGAGTGTGAAGATTGCAAAGATTGTCCGTATAAGAAAAAGTGTACCCGTGCCAAAGGGAACCGCAAATTACAGATATCAAAAAAGTTTATTGCCCAACGCAAAAGTTCACTTGAACGCATAACAAGTCCAAAGGGCATTTTGCTCAGAATAAACCGTTCGATACAATCGGAAGGGGCGTTTGGCGTCATCAAACAGAACTACGGTTTCAGACAGTTTCTACTTCGTGGAACCGCTAAAGTAACGGCAGAGATTTTGTTGCTTGCTATGGCATATAATGTCAATAAACTGCATGCAAAAATACAGCAAAACCGATCCGGAACACTGTTGTTCCAAAAAGATTCGGCTTAAACTCCGGACAAGTGAATAAAACAAAAACCAAAAGCAGGCAAAAATGCAATTGCTTTGGGTTTTGTACGAAGTTTTCCACATTTTCGTGTGAAAACCGTGACTTCTCCCTGATTTCCGCTACAAAAAATGAGGCTGCTCAAAAAAACTATTTTGCGACAGCCCCGTCTTTTTCTGCTCGTGATAACGGAAAATAGCCGCTTTTGTGACTAAACGCAACTGTATAACAATTCAGCCTTGCCGGAAACCGTGGTGGTTTCTCCCGCGGGGATGAAAATGCTTTCACCTTTTTTGGCGGCAATCGTTTCCCCGCCGCAGGTGATTTCCGCACATCCTGTGAGGACGAGAAGAGAAACAAAACTATCCGGATTGCAGAAATCGGTTTTTCCGTTTAACTCAATCTTTTTGGCGGTGAAGAACGGGCAGACCGCCAGTTCCCGCACACTGCCGAAATCGGTTTTTTCCGTTTCGCCGACCTGACCGTACGGAAGGGTCGGTTTTTCGAGTTTCGTCACTTCCAACGCCTTTTCTACATGAAGCGGGCGCGGCTTTCCGTCCGCTCCCAAGCGCCCGTAATCAGAAACCCGGTAGGTGGTATTGGAATTTTGCTGAACTTCCGCTATCAGGATACCGGCGCCGATCGCGTGCAAGGTACCCGCCGCGATAAAGAATACATCGCCTTGATGGACCGGCACCGTGTTGCAGATTTCCGGCAGGGTGTTATCACGAATGCGGCGCTCAAATTCTTCTTTTGTAACCGGGCGATTGAACCCGTAGATCAGTTCGGCGCCTTCCTCACAATCCACCACATACCACATTTCGGTTTTGCCGTATTCGCCTTCGTGCTGTAAAGCGTATGCGTCATCCGGGTGAACCTGTACCGAGAGTTTTTGCTTGGCGTCGATCAATTTGATCAATAGTGGAAAGTAGGGGAAAGCGGCGGCGTTTTTTCCAAGCGCCTGTTTCCCTGCCGCTTCCAAAAATTGCGAGAAGGTTTTGCCGCGGTACTCGCCGCCGGCGATGATGTTTTCTCCGTCTTTATGGCAAGAAAGCATCCAGGCTTCCGCCGCGATTTCTTTTTCGGTTTGAATGCCGTATTCCGTTTTCAGTTTGGTTCCGCCCCATAAGTAATCTTTGACCGGGGGAGTTAATTTGAGAGGTCCCATTGTTTTCTCCTTCTGTATCCTTGCTTTTTTAAAATTGAATCATATGATTCATATCGTACAGTCCCGCCGGCTTGCCGACAAGGAATTTTGCGGCGCGCACCGCACCAACGGCAAAAACTTCCCGCGAACCGGCTGCGTGAGAAATCGTGATCACTTCATCGTGTCCGGCAAAAATCACATCATGCTCCCCGACAATGGTGCCGCCGCGCACAGAATGAATCCCGATTTCGTTCTTCGGGCGCTTGGCACGGCGTGAATGCCGGTCATACTCATATTGCTTGGTGTCGCCGAATACGCTGTTGATGCCGTTGGCAAGCATGATGGCCGTGCCGGATGGCGCGTCTAATTTCTGATTATGATGTTTTTCGATGATTTCGATATCAAAATCGTCCCCGAGGATGGCCGCCGCGTGTTTGGAAAGGGCGGCGATCAGATTCACACCGATGGACATATTAAAAGTGAAGAAAACGGGGATCTGTTTGGCGGCCGCGTGGATTTTTTCGGTTTGTTCGGCATTGTAGCCGGTGGTGGCGATCACGGTAGGCACCCGGTGCGCGAGCGCATAATGCAGCAGATCATCCAGCACCGAAACATTGGAAAAATCAATGATCACATCGGCTTCGGTATTCACCTCCGAAAAAGAGGAAAACACAGGGAAGGAGGCGCCGGTATTGACCCGATCTACCCCGGCAACGATTTGAATTTCACCGTCTTGCCCGGCGGTTTCGGCGATAAAACGCCCCATTCTTCCGCAAGCGCCGCACAGAATCGCTTTGATCATAATAATCACCAGTTCTTTCCAAGACGCAAAGC
>CACXFE010000047.1 GCA_902766855.1 Oscillospiraceae bacterium
CTGACCGATAGAAAATCACCGTGACGGTTGAAATTTCGGTTTTGCGGAAACTTTCCGAAAGAAGTGCTTGCATTTTGGGATAAAGTATGATATACTTTCCTGTGTTGATGAGTTCATCGGCACGGTTTGCGGACATAGTTCATTGGTAGAACATCAGCTTCCCAAGCTGAATAGGCGGGTTCGATTCCCGTTGTCCGCTCCAATTAGCCCTCACTGCGGCGCAGCGAGGGCTATTTTTCCATATTTTTTAACGGAGGGTATGTATGAATATTACACTATACGGCGCGGCAAGCGAAGGGATCGACAAAGTTTATAAACAGGCGGTTACCGAACTCGGGCGGGAAATCGCACGGCGCGGGCATACCATGGTATACGGCGCGGGCGCTTCCGGTTTGATGGGCGCCGCCGCCAACGGCATCTCCGGGGAAAACGGCCGTATCATCGGCGTTACGCCGCATTTTATGCACGATTTCGAGCCGGTGTATGACCGATGCACCGAACTGATCGACACCGCCACCTTGTCCGAGCGCAAGGATATTATGGAAAGCAAGGCGGATGCATTCGTGATCGTGCCGGGCGGCATCGGCACATTTGACGAGTTTTTCCAGATTTTAACGCTGAAAAAATTAGGGCGGCACAATAAGCCGATCTTGCTGTTCAATGTCTGTAACTTTTGGGATAATCTGTTGGCGGTCATCGGCTCGAATATTTTCAAAGGCTTTATCGCGTCCGATGTGACGGATTGTTTTGCGGTTTGCGAAACGCCCGCTTCCACATTGGATCTGTTGGAAACATTGATCAAATCATAAAAGGAGGAAAACGAAAATGGCAAATTCCAAAAATCCTTATGCCGGCACGCAAACCGAAAAGAATTTAGAGGCGGCGTTTGCAGGCGAATCCCAAGCAAGAAACAAGTACACCTATTTTGCATCCAAAGCCAAAAAAGAAGGCTTCGAACAAATTGCCGCGCTGTTTTTGAAAACGGCGGATAACGAAAAAGAACACGCGAAGATGTGGTTCAAAGAATTGAGCGGCATCGGCTCTACCGCGGAAAACCTTGCCGCGGCGGCGGACGGCGAGAATTTTGAATGGACTGATATGTACGAAGGCTTTGCCAAAACCGCCGAGGAAGAGGGCTTCCCCGAATTGGCAGCCAAGTTCCGCGCGGTGGGAGCGATCGAAAAGCACCATGAAGAACGCTATCGCGCGCTGCTTCACAATGTGGAGGCGCAGGAAGTCTTTGCCAAGAGCGAAGTGAAGGTATGGGAATGCCGCAACTGCGGGCATATCGTGGTGGGAACAAGCGCGCCCGATCTTTGCCCGGTGTGCGCTCATCCCCAATCGTATTTTGAGATCCACGCCGAAAATTATTAAGAAAACCGAAAAGCGTTGCGGTTTCCCGGCGGCTTGCAAAAACAGCCGGGAAACCGCTTTTTTATTTGGTCAGGGTGCCGCCGTCGCCTTTCAGCAGGATCAAGATGTCCTGTTCGGCGCCGGTGACCGCGTGAATATAAACCAATAGTTCCGTGCCGTCTTCCGCTTGGCAGACGAACTCATAACAGCGCGCTTCTCTGCCGCCGTCTGTCGGGATCAGGGCCAGCGCCGTTTCCCGCACGGTCAGCCGCGGGCTGACCTTTTTCATTGCCTCTTCGGCGGTCAGGGCCGGCGGGTCAAACGCCCTTTCGGTATGATTGGTCAGGTAGCCGCTGGCCTCGAATAACATGATTTCGCCGTTGTCCATGGCCACTCCTACTTTGATCAGATCGGTGTAGCAAATGGTCTGCCCGTCCAAATAAGCAAAATTGATTACGCAAACCCCTTCATCGGTAAACGAATAGGTTTCGGTGAGGCTTGTGATTCCAAGATCGTTTAAAAAGCGTTTTGCTTTTTCGCTGGCTTGCCGGTATTCCAGCACATTGCCGCCCACCGTGCGGGATTTCCGCATATACACCGCGTAGCCGCCCCGTTTGCTTACGGCAATATTCACATCGGTGCCTTCAAAGCAGTAGGCGGGGATCTTGCCGTTGCTGTTGCCGAAAAAGGAAAGATCGCCTTCGTCGCATCCCGCTACCGCGGCCGCTTTCTTTCGCGCCGTTTCTTCTGTTACGACCGCCGCGTTTCGGATCATCAGCGGTTCTTTTTCTAAAATATGATCGGAATACGGCCCGTCATAAACAAGCGTGGGGTAATCGTCAAGGCTTTCTTCCAGTTTTGCCGCCGCGCCCGCAAAGGAATCGGCCGGGATCTCGCTGTCCAGTTTTCGCTCGATTTCTTTGCTCCATGCCTCGGGGTTGTTATACATGGTCGCCGAATCGCTCACCGCCCGGGAAATTTTTTTGGCGGTGTTTTTCAACGCGGCCATGGCGCTTTCTTCTTCCCGGCCGGGCATTTTCCCGGCGATCGCGTTTTTCGATACCGTGACCGCGTAATTCCCAACCTGTGAAAGAAAGCGGTTCAGCACGGTCAGTTCCCCATCTCCCGCGGGCAACTGCGAAAGTGCGATCTTGGCGGATTCCGCCTCGCTTAAAAGTTTTGCCGCCATGCCGCTCATTTGGAGCGGCTCGGTGGTATATTCGGCTTTTTGCAGCAGCACGGCAATGTTCCCCATGCTTTCGTCCAGTCCGTCCAACATGTGCGAATAGGTGTTTTCAATCTGTAAGCGGTATCGCTCCGCCCTTTTTTGTGCCTGCAAAGCATAGCCTAACGCCACCAGCGCCAACGCCGCACAGAAAGAAAACAATCGAATGATCACTCTTTTTTTCATAGAAGCACTCCGTTTCCCGCTTTTTTTGATAGTATACCCGCCGATCCGGCAAATAATCGCAACTCCTTGTTGCAAAGCGTCAAGGGTTTATGGTATACTGTAATACAGAATGGAGAGATCGTTATGAGTTATGAAGTGATTATTTTCGGGATCAAACTGTCATTGTCACCGGTTGCGTTTACCATTCCGCTCGGTTCGCATCACTGGGATGTGTATTGGTACGGGATCATCATTGCCACCGGCTTTTTGCTGGCGCTGTTGTTCGGTATCAAAAACGCGGCGCGTTTCGGGATCAGTACGGACAGGATGTTGGATGTTGTGCTGGTCACCACGCCGGTGGCGATCCTTTGCGCCCGGGCGTATTATGTGATTTTTGACGGCGAAAAACTGGAAAGCATCGGGGAATTTTTCGGTTTCGGCAGTTCTTCCGGGTTTGCGGGGCTGGCGATCTACGGCGGCGTGATCGGCGCTTTTTTCACCGGGTTTCTGATGTGCAAAATCCGGAAAGTCAAGGTGCTGGATATGTTTGATATTGCCTCGCTCGGCTTTTTGATCGGGCAAGGGATCGGCCGATGGGGCAATTTTGTGAATCAAGAGGCTTTCGGCGGGCTTACCGGCAGCAGTTGGTGGGGGATGCAAAGCGAAAAAACCATTGCCGAAGTCGGCGAAGGCATGGTGCATCCTTGCTTTTTATATGAATCCATTTGGTGTCTAGCCGGTTTCTTCCTGTTGAATGCGTTGAGTAAAAAGCGCCGCTTCAAGGGGGAAACGGTCTTGACCTATTGCGTTTGGTACGGCTTTGGCAGGGGCTTTATTGAATTGCTGCGAACCGATAGCCTCATGCTTGGGTCTTTGCGTGTTTCCTGCCTGCTTTCTTTCGCCATTTGCATCGCGGCGGCCATCGT
Organism: Oscillospiraceae bacterium; assembly: GCA_902766855.1. GTDB lineage: Bacteria > Bacillota > Clostridia > Oscillospirales > Acutalibacteraceae > UBA737. The sequence continues at coordinate 3,670 of CACXFE010000047.1, forward strand.
GTTGGTGATCATGCACAGCCGGTTGCGGGAAACGGTCGGCGCCGGAAATTATGAATCGGTTTTTGCCGAAAATGAGGCGGAAAGCATCGAAGAAAATACCATCACGGAGGAAAGCGATCATGAGCAAGTTGATTGACGGGAAGCAAATATCCGCTTCGGTAAAGGAGCGGGTTCGGCAGGAAGTGTCCGCACTGCGTGCGCGGGGCGTTTCGGTGGGCCTTGCGGTCATCATCGTGGGGGAAGATCCTGCCTCGAAAATATATGTTGCCAATAAAAAGAAAGCCTGCGAGGCGTTGGGGATCCTTTCCACAGAATACGCTCTCCCCGCCGAAACCACCGAGGAGGAGTTGCTTTCGCTGATTGATCGGCTCAATCGGGATTCGGGCGTCAACGGGATCCTTTGTCAACTGCCCCTTCCGCGCCATCTGAATGAAAAAAATATTCTCCGCGCCATCGCGCCCGAAAAGGATGTGGATGCGTTTCATCCCCAAAATGTCGGGCGGATCATGATCGGGGATTACGATTTTGTGCCTTGCACCCCCGCCGGCATTATGGAAATGCTGGCGCATGAACAGATTGAAGTGACCGGCAAACGCTGTGTGGTGATCGGCCGCTCCAATATTGTGGGCAAGCCGATGGCAATGCTGTTGCTTCACCATAACGGCACCGTTACCATATGCCATTCCAAAACCGAAAATCTTCGGGAAATCACCAAAACCGCCGATATTCTGGTGGCGGCGGTGGGCCGCGCCAAATTTGTAACGGCGGATATGGTGAAAGAAGGCGCGGTGGTGATCGATGTAGGGATGAACCGGGTAGACGGGAAACTGTTCGGCGATGTGGATTTTGACGCGGTGGCGCCGAAAGCCTCCGCCATCACGCCGGTTCCCGGCGGGGTAGGCCCCATGACCATCGCCATGCTGATGCAAAATACCTTGACCGCCGCCAAGCGGCAAGCGGGGATAAGCGGGGATTCTCTATGAAAAAAGTTGCGCTGTTCTTCTGCGTGATCATGCTTTTTTCCTTTTCCTGTGCCGCGGCGGAAAGCGTCACGCTTTCCCCGGGGGACGGCTTTTTGGTGCTTGGCCGGGATGACGAGGCGCTGCTGCCCCTTCTGCATTTGACCAAGGAGGAGTGTGCCGCCATGACCGCGGAAAACGGCATGGTCTATCTCGCGGCGGATCGGGAAAATCAGCGGCAGATTCGCGTCACGGTTTTTCAAGACGGATTTTCCGAAACGGTCGGGCAACTTTCCTTGCTGTCCGATGAAAAAATCACCGCCCTGATCCCGGATCTGACCGGGGAGCGCCGCGGGGATGTGATCTGCTCCGGCAAACAAAAATTCATCCGCCAGCAACTGCGCTTGCAGGATAGCGGCGGCGATTATATTCTGACGCGCTTTTTCACGGTAGCGGGCAAAAAGAATTATGTGCTTTCTTTTTACACGGCCGCGAAGGCGGACGCCGGGTATATCGAAGATGTTTTTTCTACCTATTCCTCCCCGGATTTTTTGCAAGAGGAAAAGGCGAGCGGCGCGCAACCCGGTTTGCGCGTGCTTCTGCCGGTTTTGATCGCGGTATTCGGCGTGATCTCCGTTGTGATCGTTTTCACGCTGATACGGGATATTCAAAAAGAAAAGAGGAAGGCACATGAAGAAGAGGATCGCGGAGTTTCTTAAATCCATTTTGGCGGGGCTTGCCATTTCGGTCGGGGGCATGGTGTATCTTGCCTGCGAGAATAAGGCGGTCGGCGCGGTGCTGTTTTCGGCGGGGCTGATCACGGTGGTCAGTTTCGGGCTGAATCTTTACACGGGGCGGATCGGGTATGTGCCGGAAAACGGCGGGGTGTTTTTTGCCGATACGGTCTTGTCGATCCCCGGAAATTTAGTGGGCTGCCTGATCGCGGGGCTTTTAAAAAGCCCGATCGGCGCGGTGGAAACCTTGTGTGAGGCCAAACTTGCCAAGCCGCTCGGCGGTGTGCTGATCGACGCGTGCCTTTGCGGATTGTTGATTTATATCTGCGTGGATATTTTTAAAAAGCGCAAAACCTATCTCGGTATTTTGATCTGTATTCCCACCTTTATTTTAGCCGGGTTTGAGCATTCGGTAGCGGATATGTTCTATCTGATCAATGCGCGTGTTTTTCATTGGCAGGCGGTGGTTTTTGTGTTGGTTGTGGTCGCCGGCAATGCGATCGGCGGCTTGCTGATCCCGCTTTGCCTCCGGCTGTATGACCGGCTTTCCGCTTCCTGATCCTTCGCCTGTTTCGAAAATAAAAAACACCCTGATAGGAATCACATCCTATCAGGGTGTTTTTGTGTTGCGAATATTGATAGCAGACTTAAACCCAAGCCATAATTCTGAGCATTAAAATCAAATTCTGCACGATTATATGTTTGTCATTGTTATTCTATCCAATGTTTATCCTTTAATGTTTCAACTATCAGATTTATATTTGATACCTTAAAGCAAAACACTTTTTCATTTTTTGTGTAAATATATAAAAAATTCATATCCGTCTGATATTTCAAAATGTTTTCAGTCTTAATAACATGAACGATATGAGGTTTTTTATCAAAAGAAGCAAATGCAATTCCAAAATCACAAAAGTATATTCTGCAATAACGGCCTTTCTGTGTGGTAACTAAATATCCGTTACTTTTCAAAAAACATGTGTCACCAATTTTTATCTCAAATGGACTATATTTTTTATTAGTAATCTTATTATCAATATAAAGTGCAAAAGGCATCAAAAAGTAAGCAAGTCCTCCGCTAAGGATAGAAATCCACAGTGCATCTTCAGGTAAAACTAATCTCATTATATAATATGTTATTATTGCAAATAAAACGGCAAATACCGCAGAAAAAAACAATCTTTGTTTTGAACCCATTTTATCACTACCTTCAACTTATTATAACATATTAATATAAAAAATAAAAGTCTGGAAAGCCGAAATCATTCACAATTTAAAAAATCAATGGCAAAGCCGTAATACCTGTTACTTCTTACTTATTACTTCCCAAAAATCCCGAGGCAAATTGAATGGATAAGGAATAGTGAAATGTTCAGAAGTAAAAAGTATAAATCCCAAACGCTTTCGCATTCGGGATTTTTGGCTGGGGTGGAGTAATTCGAATGCCTTTTTCGCCTCTGTGATAGAGGACTTTGAATTTTTGGCAGCCCAATAGTAGCCTATTTGTTAAATTTATTTTTAATTATGTAATGATAGCGGTGATCTTATGAAAAAATGCAAA
>CACXFE010000048.1 GCA_902766855.1 Oscillospiraceae bacterium
ATTTCCAGCGCGACCGCCTCATCCAAAGTCAAGCCGATCGGATCCGCTTGAAAACGCCAGTTAGGATATTGCGCGTTCAACAGGCGAAGCGCCGGTTTATAACTTTCCGGGAACTTCGCCAACTGCTGCTCAAAAGTCTGATCGTTCACCGGCTGCACGATCTGAATATATTCACCGTATATATATCCTGTGATATTCTGACCCGTGATATTCTGATAAGTAATATAATACCAGGTTTTCCCGTCTGTTCCCTGCTTGGTGCCATGCACCGTAAAATCGTAAGTGACTTTGTCGAGGATCTTACTGTTTGTAGACGCGTCAGAACGAATGCGAACATTCGAGCCGGTCACATATCCAACCTGATCCGCCGCGGCAGACCGCATCACCACCGTTGAAAACAAAAGGCAGAACGCCAGAAAAACACTGCACAACTTGGTTATTCTCTTCATTCCGCCCTCTCCTTATCATCATATTCCGATTCGATTGGTTTTAATCATATTATAGTATCAAAATCACTTGATGTCAATTAAAACCGACGAAAAAGCGCGATTTTTGCCGAAAAACAAGCCGGTAATTTTCGGAAACCGCAACAAAAATCCCCGGAATTTTTTCTCCTTTCCAAAGCATTTAATACGCAACACGGTCTGATTTTCCATCAAAAAAAGCAAAAAGCCCCTTGAAAAATAAGGGGGCTTTTATCCTGTTTTAACTGCAATTTTAAGAGATTGCGCCTCCGGCGTTTCCATCTTTTGTAACCGTAACGGCTTCCCCTTTCGGCAACGCGAGTGTTTTTCCGCCAAAACAAAGGGTGCCGCCTTCCGCATTGGTTTTCACCGTTAATCGGCCGGCAGCATATTCCAACTCAACCACGCCGTTGCGGATCGGAACAGCCGCTGAAAACGATTGATACAACCCCGGCGCCGGGGCTACGGTAAAGGTTTGATACCCGACATCAGTCGGATACACCCCACAGCAATATCTGCCAAGCAAATAAATCGGCCCGCTTCCCCACGCGTGACAAAGGGACTTGCCGTATTTCATGCCGTACATGGCAAAATGCGCATCTCCCTGATCGGCCGGATCGTACTGCTCCCAAACACTGGTCGCTCCCAATCGCACCATGCCGCCCCAATACCCGGTGATATACCGCTGCATCTCTTCGATATTGCCCAGTTTACAAAACGCCATCAACTCATACAACTTGAAATATGGGGTGCTGATCGGGGTGATCTCCTCATTTTTCAGCACCGCCTGCTCGATCCTGCGCGCGGTCGCCTCGTCTGTAAAATCATACAAAATTGCCAAAATATTGCTTTGCCGTGAAAGATGGCGCCGCCCGGTATCGGGGCAATCAATGAAAGCACTGCGGCCGTCATCCCAAAAATCGCGGTACACGGCGCGCCGCAAGGCTTCCGCCTTTTCAGAATAAAGGTCGTTTTCCCCCATTAAGACGGACAGATTCGCCATTACCTGATACACCCGCCACAGCAAAATTTGCTCGGCGCAAAGCGTGCCTTCCTTATCCACATCGCCCCAATCAATGAAAATCCAATCGTTTTCACGCCGCACAACATACCCGTTTTCAAGCCTTGAAACGATAAAATCATAGAGTGCCTTTATCTTTTCCCATATGCGCGCCACAAAGGCCTTATCCCCGGTGGCAAAATAGTATTCCCATACGGAAAGGATCAAAAAAGCCGAATAATCATTGATGGTGTTGACATGAAGATGATACGGCGGCTTGCCAAGCAGTGCCGTAATGGTGCGGCGAATAATATCCGGCTCAAAATACAGATAACGGTTGACCATAAAAGATTGATAGGCGTCGCCCGACCACACCCACCGATCCCGTTTGATCCCATCCAAATAAAACTCGCGGCTGTTCAGGTGAAAGGTATGTGAGCAAAGTTGCCAGATCGTTTCAATTTGCGGATCATCACAGGAAAAACGCGCCTTATCCTCAATCGGTAAAAACTCATAAGACGCCGTGATCGAAACCGCCCTTCCCCGATTGCTTTTCACAAAGATCCAGCGAAACGCACGGGAAGGCCGAAGGCAAGGAAAATCTCCCGCCAGCGTTTCTCGCAGCAAGGCGTGTTCCGTGTCCAATGCCTCCTGCTCCGATTCGCCGTAACACAGCAGGATTTCTTCCCCTTCTTCGGCTTTTTCCACCGAAACAGGGCCAAACCATTCCCGCCCGAAATCATAAAGAATACCGCCGTTTCGTTCGCTTTTTTCCACCGGCTCCACGGTTTCATAAACAAACGGGAAAACCGCCGGATCATCCCCGGCAGAGGCATATTCCGCCCTGCACCCCGCCGGGCGATACCGGCCGTCCCGCGCATCCGCCAACCAACTTTCATCGGTTTTAAGATATTCATGATCAAGAAAAAAAGTCGGGAAAGCGGTTAAATCGTACAACACGGCAACGACTTCATAACTGCCCGCCGCAATTGGAACATCCCGGTTCATCGGGCATTTCATATCGTTAAACAACAACAACCCTTTGGAAGAATGCGTGACTGCATGGATCACAGTATCCTTGGGGATTTCCACATGCTTTTTAAAACTTGCGCTGACACTTGGGCGGGATAGCGGCCACAGACAAGGATAATCGCACTCAAACTCCTGCCTGCGGCACGAAAGCAACATATAATGATATGTTTCAAAATCCCCGTCATTCCATATCCATTTTGCTTGTGACATCTCGTTTTCCTTCCCGGCGACCCAAAAGCCTCTTACTTTTTTATCGTACCGACATTTCTGCCGATATTTTTGTTGTATCACATCATGCGGATGATTGTCAAGATAAAAATCCAAAGATCAAAGCGGCACGACAATCGTAAAAATTGCTTTATCGCCTTTAATGATTGCTGAATTTAATAATCAGGCATTTTAATCTCATAGAGCGCTTTTGGAAGCAAAAACTTTTAAATCAAACACAAAGTCGCTGGAAAATGATAGCATTTTCCAGTGCTTGCCGAGGTAATACCGCAGCGAAGAAGATACTTATTGTATGTAGACATATTGTGTTCGCTTATATTATACTATGTATTTGGAGGATTGTAAATATGGATATTATAATTTGAGTTTCCCCATTTTTAACGAGTAAAGGTGAATAAACCCAGTAAACAAGGGCGTTTAGCGTGGTTTTAAAATGAAA
>CACXFE010000049.1 GCA_902766855.1 Oscillospiraceae bacterium
GAGCCGGGCGAGATCGTGGTGTTTGACCGGGATGGCGTGCGCAGCATCCGCGATCATTGCGGCAAAGCCGCGCACCGGCTTTGTGTATTTGAATTTGTGTATTTTGCCCGCCCCGATTCCGTGATTGAAGGCACCGGCGTGCATGAAGCCCGCGCCCGCGCCGGCGCGTTTCTGGCGTTGGAACACCCGGTGCAGGCCGATGTGGTGATCGGCGTGCCGGATTCGGGATTGGATGCGGCGATCGGGTATTCCAAGCAATCGGGGATCCCGTACGAAATCGGATTTATTAAAAACAAATACATCGGGCGGACCTTTATCTCTCCCGGGCAGGCAAGCCGGTCGGACAAGGTGAAAATCAAACTAAATCCGATCGTGAGCGTTGTAAAAGGCAAACGCGTGGTGCTGATCGACGATTCGATCGTACGGGGAACCACCAGCGCCCGGATTGTAGGGCTGCTGCGGGAAGCCGGCGCAAAAGAGATCCATATGCGGGTATCCGCGCCCCGCTTTTTAAACCCTTGTTATTACGGAACGGATATTGATTCCCGCGATAATCTGATCGCTTGCCACCACACGGTGGAGGAAACGGCCAGGATCATCGGGGCGGATACGCTTGGATATTTAAGCGTGGAAAGCGTGAAGAAGATCGCTTGCGGCGAAAACGGAAAAGGGTATTGCACCGCCTGTTTTGACGGGGAGTATCCCACCGAGATTCCCACCAATACCAACAAAAGCAGATTTGAAAGCAAAATTTCCGAAAAGAATAAGGAGAAAGAGGCATGAACGAACTTTCAAGATCAGACAGTTACGCCGCCGCCGGCGTGGATATTACCGCCGGCTACCGTGCGGTGGAATTGATGAAACAGCATATCGCCAAAACCATGACGGCCGGGGTTTGCTCGGATGTGGGTGGTTTCGGCGGCTTGTTCGAACTGGATCTGACCGGCATTGCAAAGCCGGTGCTTGTCAGCGGGACGGACGGGGTAGGTACCAAACTGAAACTGGCTTTCCTGCTTGATAAACACGACACGGTGGGAATCGACTGTGTTGCCATGTGTGTGAACGACATCATCTGCTGCGGTGCGAAACCCCTCTTTTTCCTGGATTACATTGCCTGCGGGAAGAATGTTCCGGAAAAAATTGCCGAGATCGTGAAAGGCGTAGCGGATGGCTGTGTGCAGGCCGGGGCGGCCCTGATCGGCGGAGAAACCGCGGAAATGCCGGGCTTTTACCCGGTCGGGGAATACGATCTTGCCGGGTATGCCACCGGCGTGGTGGATAAAGAACGCATCATTCGCAATACCACCATGCAAGAAGGCGATGTGATTTTGGCGTTGCCTTCAAGCGGGGTACATTCCAACGGCTTTTCGCTGGTTCGAAAAGTGTTCGATGTGGAAAACAGCGATATCACTTCCCCCGTGGCGGAACTGGGCGGAAACTCCATCGGAGAAACTTTGCTGACCCCTACTAAAATCTATGTCAAACCGATTTTGGCATTGCTGGATCAGGTGCAGGTCAAAGGGATTTCCCATATCACCGGCGGCGGATTTTATGAAAACATTCCGCGCAGTATCCCGGAGGGGCTTTGTGCCGAAATCAAAAAAAGCGATGTGCGGGTACTGCCGATTTTCCGCCTGATCGCGGAACGCAGCGGCATTGCCGAACGGGAACTGTTCAACACCTTCAATATGGGCGTTGGCATGACGGTGACCGTTGCCGAAGCAGACGCGGATCGCGCGATCGGCATTTTAAAAGCCAACGGGGAAGAAGCCTACCGATTGGGACAGATCGTGCGGGCAAATGAAAAAATCAAATTGATTTGAGAGGAACGCCATGTTAAACGAACGAATTCGCATCGCGGTGCTGGTTTCGGGCGGCGGCACCAATTTACAGGCATTGATCGACGCGCAGGCCGCCGGCAAACTGAAAAGCGGGAAACTGGCGCTGGTTTTGTCGAACAATCCGGGTGCATATGCGTTGGAACGCGCCAAACTTGCCGGCATTCCCACAGCGGTGATCGATAAAAAGAAGTGCGGCGCCGAGGTGTTTGAAGACCGCCTGATCGCCGCTTTACAGGAAAACGGGATTGATCTGATCATCCTTGCCGGGTTTATGTGCATTTTAAGCAAACGCTTTACCGATCTTTTCCGGCGGAGGATTCTCAATGTGCATCCTTCCTTGATCCCCTCGTTCTGCGGGGAAGGATTTTACGGACTTCGGGTGCATGAAGCGGCGCTGGAACGGGGCGTTAAAGTAACGGGTGCCACCGTTCATTTTGTAAACGAGATCCCGGACGGCGGCGAGATCATCCTGCAAAAATCGGTGCGTATATTTCAAAACGATACGCCCGAACGCCTGCAAAAGCGCGTGATGCGCCAGGCGGAATGGAAACTGTTACCCGCGGCGGCGGAAAAAATATCAAAAGAACTGTTAGAGGAGAGGAAAGCATGAATATTTACCAAATCCACGATATTGCAAAATTGATCGAAGGCAATTCCTATGTCGGGCGCGGGATCGTGATCGGCAAAACGGAGGATGGCAAAAAGGCCTGCACCGCTTACTTTATTATGGGGAGAAGCGCCAACAGCCGCAACCGTATCTTTACCGAAAAGGGCGGCAAAGTGTTTACCGAACCGTTTGATGCTTCCAAAGTGGAAGATCCTTCTTTGATTATTTATACCGCTCTTCGCCGCGAAGGGGATCACTTGATCGTGACCAATGGTGACCAAACCGACACCATCGGGGACGCTTTGCTGGCGGGCAAAACTTTTGCGGAAGCACTTGAAACCCGTGAGTTTGAGCCGGACGCCCCGAATTTTACCCCCCGCATCAGCGGAATGCTGACCTTTACTCCCGGCGATTTCACTTATCAGATGAGCATTTTAAAAAGTGCGGACGCACAGGGAAGCGCCTGCAACCGTTTTACATTTTCTTACCGTTCTTTGCCGGGGCTTGGGCATTTTCTTCATACCTATGTGTGCGACGGCAGCCCGATCCCGACTTTCCAGGGCGAGCCGGAGCGTGTGGCGATCCCCAATGATCTTGACGAGTTTACCGCTTCGCTTTGGAATGCGTTGGACAGTGACAATAAAATCTCGCTTTATGTGCGCTATACCGACCTTGCAAGCGGGCAAGAAGAAAACCGCTTGATCAATAAAATGAAATGAGGAGTAAAAACATGAAAGAATTTGAATTGAAATACGGCTGCAATCCCAACCAGAAACCCGCTAAAATCTTTATGGCGAACGGGGCGGAATTACCGATCAGCATTTTAAGCGGCAGGCCCGGCTTTATCAATTTTTTAGATGCGTTCAACTCCTGGCAGTTGGTCAAAGAACTCAAAGAAGCGCTCGGCCTTCCGGCGGTGACCTCTTTTAAGCATGTCAGCCCCACTTCGGCGGCGGTTGGCATCCCGTTGAGCGATAAACTCAAAAAGGCTTGCTTTGTAGACGATATCGAAGGGCTTGACGATTCGCCGCTTGCCTGTGCGTATGCCCGTGCCCGCGGAACGGACAGGATGTGTTCTTTCGGGGACTGGGTGGCTCTTTCGGATGTGTGTGATGTTACCACGGCTAAGATGATCAAACGCGAAGTGTCTGACGGGATCATCGCCCCGGGATATGAGCCGGAAGCACTGGAAATTTTAAAAACCAAGCGGAAAGGCAACTATAACATCGTGCAGATCGATCCGGATTATGTGCCCGATCCGGTGGAGCATAAGCAGGTATTCGGCATCACTTTTGAGCAGGGGAGAAACAATTTTAAAATTGATCGCGCCCTGTTATCCAATTTGGTGACGGCAAATAAAACCCTGCCGGACAGCGCGGTACGCGACCTGATCATTTCTTTAATCACTTTAAAATATACTCAATCCAATTCGGTTTGCTTTGCGGTGGACGGGCAGGCGATCGGCGTGGGCGCCGGGCAGCAGTCCCGCATTCATTGCACCCGCTTGGCGGGAAGCAAAGCGGACACCTGGTTTTTGCGCCAGCATGAAAAAGTGCTGAATCTGCCTTTTAAAGACACCCTGGGCCGCCCGGACCGCGACAATGTGATCGACGGATATATCAATCAAAACGAAGAAGATGTCTGTGCGGAAGGGAACTGGCAGAAGTATTTCACCACCCGCCCCGAACCGCTTACCGAAGCGGAGAAAAAAGCCTATTTATCCACTGTCAGCGGCGTGGCGCTCGGCTCGGACGCGTTCTTCCCGTTCAGCGATAATATTGAGCGCGCAAAGCGCAGCGGCGTGCAGTATATTGCCGAACCCGGCGGCTCTATCCGTGACGATCTTGTGATCGAATGTTGTGACCGCTACGGCATGGCGATGGCCTTCACCGGCATGCGCCTGTTCCACCATTGATCGGAGGGCTTACATGAAGGTCATGGTCATAGGCGGTGGCGGGCGAGAACACGCCATCATTAAAAAATTAAAAGAAAACAAAGAAATCACCGCATTGTACGCTCTTCCGGGCAACGGCGGCATCGCCCAGGATGCGACGGTCGTTCCCATCGGTGCGAAGGATCTTGACGGAATCGTTTCTTTCGCGCGGGAAAACGCCATAGAGTATGCGGTAGTCGCCCCGGATGATCCGCTGGCGCTCGGTTGTGTGGACCGATTAGAGGAAATCGGCATCCCGTGTTTCGGGCCGAAGGCAAACGCGGCGATCATCGAAAGCAGCAAGGTATTCGCTAAAAATCTGATGAAGAAATACGGGATTCCCACCGCGGCGTATGAAGTGTTTGACAGGGCGGAGCAGGCGCTGGCCTATCTTGAAACCGCGCCGCTTCCCACCGTGATCAAAGCGGACGGATTAGCCCTCGGTAAAGGGGTGATCATCGCCAATACCTTACCGGAAGCCAAAGCCGCCGTCAAAGAAATCATGGAAGATAAAAAATTCGGGGAAAGCGGCAGCCGGATCGTGATCGAAGAGTTTCTTACCGGGCCGGAAGTTTCGGTTCTTTCCTTCACGGACGGGGAAACCGTGGTGCCGATGATTTCTTCCATGGATCACAAACGCGCGGGCGATGGCGATACAGGCCTGAACACCGGCGGAATGGGCACGATTGCCCCGAACCCGTATTATACCGATCAGATCGCGCGCGAATGTATGGACACCATTTTTTTGCCCACCGTTCGTGCCATGAAAAAAGAGGGGCGGCCGTTTAAAGGGTGCTTGTATTTCGGTTTGATGCTCACGGCAAACGGGCCGAAAGTGATCGAGTACAACTGCCGTTTCGGTGACCCGGAAACCCAGGTGGTTTTGCCGCTGTTGGAAAGCGATCTCTTCACCGTGATGCGGGCGGTAACCGCCGGAACTTTGCAAGATACGCCGGTCCGGTTTTCGAAAAAAGCCGCTTGCTGCGTGATTATGGCGTCTAACGGGTATCCCGCGTCTTATGAAAAAGGATTTCCAATCACCATCCCGGACAAAACAAAACCGTGCGTTTATGTGGCGGGCGCCGAGCAAAAGGATGGCACGCTTGTCACTTCGGGCGGCAGGGTTCTCGGGGTGACCGCGGTGGAAGACGGATTGGAACAAGCGATCAAAACCGCCTATGCGGCCGTTGAAACCATTCATTTTGAAAACGCGTATTACCGGCACGACATCGGTGCGAGAGCATTAAAGGCAGGAGAAGCAAATGGTATATAGAGTTTTTGTGGAGAAAAAAAGAGAACTTGCCGCCGAGGCAAAGGCCTTGCTGAACGATGCGGTTTCGCTGCTCGGGATCAGGGGATTGACCGGCGTGCGGGTGATCAATCGGTATGATGCGGAGGAAATTTCGGAAGAACTGTTTGAATATGCCAAAAAAACCGTTTTCTCCGAACCGCAGTTGGATCTGGTTTATGATGCGATCGAAGATACCGGCGCGGCACATTTCGCGGTAGAATACCTGCCGGGACAGTTTGATCAGCGCGCTGATTCGGCGGCACAGTGTATTCAGATTATCTCAAAAGGGGATCGCCCGCTGATCCGTACAGCCAAAGTCTATGTGCTGGAAGGCAAGGTCAGCGCCGCCGAGGTTGCCGAAATCAAAAAATATGTGATCAACCCCGTGGAAGCGCGCGAAGCGGCGGAAGAAAAGCCCGAAACGCTGAAAATCCGTTATGATCTGCCTGAAAGTGTGGAAACACTGAATGGCTTCTGTGCGCTGGATCGCGCGGGCTTGCGTGATTTTACGGCACGGTACAGCCTTGCGATGGATGAGGACGATGTGGCGTTTTGCCAGGAGTATTTTCGTTCCGAACAGCGGGATCCCACCATTACCGAAATCCGCATGATCGACACCTATTGGTCGGATCATTGCCGCCATACCACTTTTTTAACCGTGATCGACGGCGTGACTTTTGAAGATCCGCTTCTTCAAAAAACATTTGAAGAATATCTGGAAGTGCGGCACCGCTTAAACCGCACCAAACCGATTTGTTTAATGGATCTGGCCACGATCGCGGTCAAAGCGTTAAAGCAGGCCGGCAAGCTGGAAAAACTGGACGAATCGGAAGAAATCAACGCCTGCACCGTGAAAATCAATGTCACGGTGGACGGCGTGGAAGAGCCGTGGCTTTTGCTTTTTAAAAACGAAACCCATAATCACCCGACCGAGATTGAACCGTTCGGCGGCGCGGCAACCTGCATCGGCGGGGCAATCCGCGATCCGCTTTCGGGCAGAGCCTATGTTTACGGCGCCATGCGTGTGACCGGCGCGGCTGACCCGCTCACACCGATCGAAAACACCATTCAAGGAAAATTGCCCCAGCGCAAGATCGTGACGACCGCGGCGGCGGGGTATTCTTCATACGGAAATCAGATTGGTCTTGCCACCGGGATCGTGGATGAAATCTATCATCCGGGGTATGCCGCCAAGCGTATGGAAATCGGCGCGGTGATCGCGGCAACTCCGGCGGAAAATGTGCGCCGCGAAGTGCCTCAACCCGGGGATGTGGTGATCCTGCTCGGCGGGGCAACCGGGCGTGACGGATGCGGCGGGGCAACCGGCTCTTCCAAATCGCACACGGTCAGTTCGCTGGAAACCTGCGGCGCGGAAGTGCAAAAAGGAAACGCGCCGGAAGAGAGAAAATTACAGCGCCTGTTCCGCAATAAAACCGCCTGCCGGATGATCAAACGGTGTAACGATTTCGGCGCGGGCGGCGTTTCGGTCGCCATCGGAGAATTGGCCGACGGGTTGGAAATTGATTTGAACGCGGTCCCGAAAAAATATGAAGGATTGGACGGTACGGAACTTGCCATCAGCGAATCGCAGGAGCGCATGGCGGTGGTGGTAGACCCGGCCGATGCCGATGCCTTTATCGCCCTGGCGGATCAGGAAAATTTGAATGCCGTTCCGGTGGCGGTCGTAAAAGAAGAACCGCGCCTTGTGATGAATTGGAACGGGAAAAAGATCGTTAATATCAGCCGCGAATTTTTAAATTCCAACGGTGCCGAAAAGCGGATCACCATTACCGCGGCGCGTAGCCTTCCGTATCAAAAAACCGTTTCCGGCGGCTTTGCCGATCAGTATTTCGATTTAGCGGAAGACTTGAATATCTGCTCCAAACGCGGGCTTTCCGAGCGTTTTGATTCTACGATCGGCGCGGGCACGGTGTTGATGCCGTTCGGCGGGAAATATCAATTAACGCCCATTCAGGCCATGGTGCAAAAAATCCCCGTAGAACAAAAACATACGGATGATTGCTCCTTTATGGCGTTTGGCTACAACCCGTTTATCACCGAGAAAAGCCCTTATCACGGTGCGTATCTCGCGGTGGTGGAATCCGTCTGTAAATTGATTGCCACAGGCGCCGCTTTCCGCGATGTATACCTGACTTTCCAAGAGTACTTTGAACATCCCGGAAAGGACGGTAAGCGTTGGGGACAGCCGCTTTCGGCATTGCTCGGCGCTTTTAAGGCACAAATGGAACTCGGGATCGGTGCGATCGGCGGAAAAGACTCCATGAGCGGAACTTTCGATGATCTGGATGTGCCGCCCACTTTGGTTTCTTTCGCGGTGACGACCGGAAAAACCGATCAAATCGTTTCGCCGGAATGGAAAACAGCCGGGCACCGCGCCTATCTGCTTTGCGCGGAGTTCGATGAAAACGGTCTGCCGGTCACCTCGTCCTTAGTCGCGCTGTTTGATCGGGTGACCGGGTTGCTTCGCAGCGGCAAGGCGGTTGCCTGTGCCACGCCGGGGATCGGCGGAGTAGCGGAGGCTGTGATGAAAATGTGCTTCGGCAATATGCTGGGGTTTGCCTTCGATCCTGATTTTTCGCTTGATGATCTGTTCGGGTATCATTACGCTTCTTTCCTGGTTGAAACCACAGAGCCGCTGGATAACGCCCTTCTGATCGGCACGGTCACGGACGACGGAAAGATTTCCCGCAATGGCGAAACCTTGCTTTTAAGCGATTTACTCGGCCGTTACGAAGGAAAACTGGAAAGTGTTTATTCCTGCAACATTACAAAAGAAGTCAAGCCGATTGAAGACTTTTCCTTCACGGCCGGTATCCCGAAAGCCCCGGCAATCAAAACCGCAAAGCCGAAAGTGCTGATTCCGGCTTTCCCGGGTACCAACTGCGAATATGACAGTGCAAAAGCCATGCGTGACGCGGGCGCCGAGGCGGAGATCTTAGTGATCAACAACCGCTCTCCGCAAGGGATCGCGCGCAGTGTTGAACAGTTTGCCGAAAAACTTGCAGGCGCTCAAATGATTTTCGTTCCGGGCGGGTTCTCCGGCGGGGACGAGCCGGACGGAAGCGGAAAATTCATCACGGCGTTTTTCCGTAATGCGGCGATCAAGCAGGGGGTAACCGATCTGCTTGAAAAACGCGACGGTTTGATCTGCGGCATTTGCAACGGCTTCCAGGCGCTGATCAAATTGGGGCTGGTGCCGTACGGGAAAATCATCGAAACCGATGAATCCTGTCCCACGCTGACCTTCAACACGATCGCACGGCATCAATCCCGCATGGTGCGCACCCGGGTGGTTTCCAACCTGTCGCCGTGGCTTTCGCTGGCGCGGGTTGGAGAAATCTGCAATGTGCCGATCTCGCACGGGGAAGGCCGCTTCCTTGCAAGCGAGGAACTGGTCAGGCAGTTGGCGGCTAACGGTCAGATCGCTACCCAGTATGTGGATCTTTCCGGGCATGCCACCAACGATGTGCATTTCAATCCGAATGATTCGGTGTACGCCATTGAAGGCATTACTTCGCCGGACGGCCGTGTTTTCGGAAAAATGGGGCATAGCGAACGCATCGGACACGGACTTTACAAAAATGTACCGGGCGAAACGGATCTGCATATTTTCGAAGCGGCGGTAAAATATTTTAAAGGATAACGATTAAAAAAACACCTTTCGTTCATGATATGAATGAGAGGTGTTTTTGATATGGATCGATCGTTTTCCAAGCGCTGCGTGATATGCTTCTTTTTCATTGCCGTTCTGTTTTTTATCTGCATCTTGCGGGTGGCGGTCTGCTCGGTTTCGGATGTCGCCGCGGTACAGGAACGGCAAAGCAGTTACCGATTATCTGCCGGCCGTGTGCGCGGCACGATTTACGACTGCCATCTTGTCCCGCTTACCAATTCCGAAAGTGAAACGGTGGCGGCGGTTTCTCCCACGCCGCGCGCCGTTACGGCAATCAGCGAAGTGCTGGAAGGGGAGGAACTGCAAAATGTGCTGGAACGCCTGTCTTCCGGCAAGCCGGTTTTATGCACGGTGCCGCACGCGATCGAATGCGACGGGATCGCCTGCACAACGGTTTATCGGGAATCGGTGCAAAACACGGCGGTGCATTTGCTCGGTTACACGGATGACAGCGGACACGGCGTGTCGGGGATCGAAAAGGCCTATGACGATTATCTGTATTCCGGGGAAGAAGTATCTTTTGTCTACACCGTCAACGGCTTGGGCGGGATCCTGGAAGGGGTAGCGCCGAACATCGAAAACAATACCGCCAAAGTGGCGGGCGGCGTGGTAACAACGCTGGACATCAATATTCAAAACATTGCCGAACAAGAGGCGCAGGCGCTTGCGACCGGGGCGGTGGTTGTGGCGGAATGCGAAACCGGAAAAATCCGCGCCATGGTCAGCCGCCCGGCGTTTGAGGCGGCAAATCGCGCGGCATACCTGAACGCCCCCGATTCACCGTTTTTAAACCGCGCGCTGGCGGCTTACAATGTCGGTTCGGTTTTTAAACCTTGCGTGGCGGCGGCGGGGCTCGAAAGCGGAAACGGGGAGTTTTGCTATGAATGCACCGGCAGTTTTTATATTATCGACCGGGATTTTCGCTGCCATAAAAGGGACGGGCACGGTCTGATGAATTTAAAAAGCGGGCTTGCCAATTCCTGCAATACCTTTTTTTATAATTTTGCTTTTTTGATCGGCGAGGAAAATATTCGCAAGATGGCGGCCGGCCTGAACTTCGGGTCCTCCTTCTTGATCGGACGGGATCTTGCCTGCGCGCCCGGCAGTCTGCCTGATCGCCAAACCCTTTCAAACGCGGCGCAACTTGCCAATTTCAGCATCGGGCAGGGGGCGCTTTCGGTAAGCCCGGTTGCCATGTTGAATCTGTATTCCGCCATTGCTTCCGGCGGCGGATATCGGCTGCCTTCGGTGATAGAGGGCACCTTGGAAAACGGGGACTTAACGCCGTATCCATCCGGCAAGATCACCCGCGTGATGAGCGAAAAAACCGCCGCGATCCTGCGGGAAGATCTGGCGGCGGTGATCAGCGAAGGCACCGGCTCTTCCGCCGCGCCGGAAACGGTTTCCGCCGCCGGTAAAACCGCCACGGCACAGACCGGGAAAACGGCAAACGGCAAAGAAATCTGCGAAGGCTGGTTCTGCGGGTTCTTCCCGTGCGAGCAACCGCGCTATACCGTGATCGTTTTTTCTGAAAATACCGACCGGCAATCTGCCGGCTGCGGTGAGATTTTTGCCCGCATCGCCGATCGCATTACCGCGTTAAAGGGTTGACAAAAGCGCCTGTTATCGTTTATAATAAGTATGGTTTCCAAAATATAACAATAAAGGGGAAATGACATGATGGCAATTTTGAAGAAATCTCTGGCGGAATTTATCGGTACCTTTGTGTTGGTTCTTTTTGCCTGCGGTACAGCGGCGGTTGTCGGCTGTAATGTGGCGGATCCCAATGTGGCCTATTTGCTGACTGCGCTTTCCTTCGGGCTTGTGATTGTGGCAATGGCGTATTCCATCGGAAATGTTTCCGGTTGCCATATCAATCCCGCGGTTTCGATTGCAATGCTCGTCAGCGGTAAAATGTCTTTCAAAGATTTTATTTGCTATGTGATCGCACAGTTTTTAGGTGCGATTGCCGGCGCGGCAGTTCTCGGCGCTTTGGTCGGCTGGGATTGCGGCTTCGGTGCCAACGGCCTTTATGACGGGAGTGTGCTGAAATCCCTGATTGTTGAAATCATTCTCACTTGTGTGTTTGTTTTGGCGATCCTCGGGGTTACTTCCAAAGCGGAAAACAGCAAAGTAGCCGGCCTTGTGATCGGGTTTACCCTCACACTGGTGCATATCTTCGGCATTCACTTCACGGGCACTTCGGTCAATCCCGCGCGCTCCTTCGGGCCTGCTTTGTTCGCCGGCGGCGACGCACTCACCAATGTATGGGTGTTCATTGTGGCTCCGCTGATCGGCGGCGTGCTTGCGGCACTCATTTGGAAAGTACTTGCCGGTAAAGAAACCGAATAAGCGCAATTTCACAGGAGGAACAAGATGGCAGCATTTCAGATCACACCGCCCGTTGCGGGGGATACGGTAGCGATTTTCCATACCAACTCAGGGGATATTAAGGTGAAACTGTTTCCCAAAGAAACCCCGAAAACCTTTGAAAACTTTGTTACCCATGCGAAAAACGGTTATTACAACGGGTTGATTTTCCACCGTGTTATCAAGGATTTTATGATCCAGGGGGGCGACCCGATGGGGACAGGAATCGGCGGCGAATCCATTTGGGGCGGCAAGTTTGAAGACGAATTTTCACCCTTGCTTCACAACCTGCGCGGCGCGCTTTCCATGGCAAACGCCGGGCCGAATACCAATGGCAGCCAATTTTTTATCGTGCAGGCGAAAGAAGCGCCTTCCCAAATGCTTGAACAGATGAAAGGGCTGGAAGACAGGGGATTCCCGGCGGAGATTACGGAGGCCTATGCGCAGTTAGGCGGCACGCCGTGGCTGGATTTTAGACACACGGTTTTCGGCCAGGTTTACGAAGGCATGGATACGGTTGACGCGATCGCCGAAACGGAAACGGTCAATGATAAACCGACAAACGATGTTGTCATTCACTCCATTGAAATTATCACGATTTAAGTTTATGATCGGGTTCGGCGGGGCACCAAAGAGGCGGCTCCGCCGAATTTCAAAAAATATTTTAAAAAAATGCAAAAAAGTCTTGATTTTGGTTGCCGGATATTGTATAATACCAAAGTCCGATATTTTGCCGGAATGATGGAATTGGCAGACGTGCTGGACTCAAAATCCAGTGGTAGCGATACCGTGCGGGTTCGACCCCCGCTTCCGGCACC
>CACXFE010000050.1 GCA_902766855.1 Oscillospiraceae bacterium
GTTGGCTTCTAATTTTTTCATAACGGCAAAAAAGGCGTCGATCTCGCTTTCGGTCAGCCCGCGGCGCAGGCGTTGCTCCCGTAAGCGGATGTTGTGTGCGATTTCCTCATGCAAATGAACGGCGCGGTCAGTTAAAACGATCTTTTTCAAACGCGCGTCATACGCAACGCTCATCCGTTCAATATATCCCGCTTTTTCCATGGATTTCAAGATGTTGCTGGCGGTAGAGCGGCGGATGGAAAACCGTTCTTCAAAATCTTTTTGAAACACATCCTGCCCGCGATTTTCGTAAAAATAATCAATGGCCCAGCCTTGTACGCCTTTGCCCGATTGATCGCCTTTTGCCGCGCACGATTTTTCAATATCGCGGCGGATCAGATTGGATAATGTTCTGATTTCTAAACTAATATCACCTTGCGGCACCGTTTTCCCTCCGTTTTCATAAATGTTAGCACGCTAACATTATATCATTTTTAGGGCAAAAGTCAATCAAAAAAGTCTTTCGATTTGATTTTCGGTAACCTACACTTGATTGCTATGAATTCAAGCCGGATTTTGTTGAATATGACAAAAAATGATGGAAACGATAAAAAACACTTTACAACTTTATCTTGATAAAGTATAATAAGAAAAAATCAGTAAAGGAGTTTGAAAGAAATGAAAAAGATTCTGGCAATTCTTACCGCGGTATTGATGCTCGCAGCCTTTGCGGGATGCGGTTCGGGCGCTTCCAAAACCGATAGCGACAGTGATTATGTAAAAGAAAAAGGAAAACTGGTGATCGGGATCACCGATTTTAAGCCCATGGATGTTGAAGAAACCAAAGGCAGCGGAGAATGGATCGGGTTTGACGCGGATATGGCAAAAGCCTTTGCAAAATCCCTCGGGGTGGATGCGGAGTTCATCGTGATCGATTGGGATAATAAAATCATGGAACTGAACGCGAAGAGTATCGACTGCGTTTGGAACGGAATGACGCTGAACGACAAGGTCAAATCCGCCATGGCGGTATCGGATCCGTATTGCAAGAACGCGCAGGTCGTGGTCGTTCCTTCGGATAAGGCGGAAACTTATCATACCAAAGAAGCCATCAAAGATCTGAAATTTGCGGCAGAAGCCGGTTCCGCGGGTGAAGACGCCCTGAAAGCCCTTAAATATAATGTCACGGCGGTCACCGCCCAGTCGGACGCCTTGATGGAAGTTGCCGCCGGCACTTCGGACGCTTGCGTGATCGACCTGATCATGGCGGGCGCAATGATCGGCGAAGGCACCAGTTATCCCAACCTGACCTACACGGTACAGTTGGAGCCGGAAGAATATGTAGTCGGTTTCCGCAAAGGTTCCGATTTGGCGGAAAAATTGAACTCATTCTTTGAGGCTTCGCTGAAAGACGGCTCTATGATGCAAACCGCAACGACATACGGAGTGCAGGAATCCATTATTGAGAAATAACAGAAGATCCTCGCCGGATCAAAAATAGCGGAAAGGGCTGCTTGGGCGGCCCTTTTCTCTCATAAAAGAAAAGGAAACCCATTATGATTCAAGAAGTGCTGATATCGCTTAACAACGGTTTTTTAAAAACCTTACAATTATTCGCCTGCACTCTGCTTGGGGCGATCCCGCTCGGTTTGTTGATCGCCTTCGGCTCGATGAGTAAATTTCTGCCGCTGAAAGGGCTGATCAAAACATTTGTCTGGATCATTCGCGGCACCCCGTTGATGCTGCAACTGCTGATTATTTATTACGGGCCGGGGCTTTTGCTGCACAATAATATTTGGGGCGGCGGAAGCGAAGGGCGATTGATTGCGGTGCTGGCAGCGTTTATTCTCAATTATGCCTGCTATTTCTCCGAAATCTACCGCGGCGGAATTGAAAGCATCGCCAAGGGGCAATATGAGGCCGGGCAGGTGCTTGGCATGACAAAAACGCAAATTTTCTTTCGTATTGTGTTATTGCAGGTCATTAAACGCATTGTTCCGCCGATGAGCAATGAGATCATTACTCTGGTGAAGGATACTTCCCTCGCCCGCATCATCGCGGTATATGAGATCATTTGGGCGGGGCAGGCTTTCATTAAATCCGCCGGATTGATTTGGCCGCTGTTTTTTACAGGGCTTTATTATCTGCTTTTCTGCGGTATTTTAACACTGCTGTTCGGTTATATTGAAAAGAAACTGAATTATTTCCACCAGTAAATCCCGTAAGGCAGACTTTACAAGGAGATCACCATGCCGATTTTAGAAGTAAACAATATCAAAAAGCATTTCGGAAAAACCGAGGTTTTAAAGGGCATCACCTTTTCCTTGGAGAAAGGCGAGGTTCTTTCCATTATCGGTTCTTCCGGGAGCGGAAAAACCACCCTTTTGCGGTGCCTCAATTTTTTGGAAACGGCCGACGAAGGCTCTTTTTCCGTCGCGGGGAAAACGGTTTTTAACGCGGCCGATACTTCCACGCTCTCCGAGGCGGAAATACGCCGCAACCGCCTGCATTTCGGGCTGGTTTTTCAGTCGTTCAACCTTTTTCCGCAATATAATATTCTGAAAAATATTACTCTCGCCCCCACCCTTGCCAAGTGCGGCACGCCGGAAGAAATCGACCAAAAGGCACGCGCGCTGATCGAGCGGGTTGGTTTGACCGATAAAATCCGCAATTACCCGTGCGAATTATCGGGCGGTCAGCAACAACGGGTTGCGATTGCACGCGCGCTCGCCATGGAGCCGGATATTCTTTGCTTTGATGAACCGACTTCCGCACTGGATCCCGCCCTGACCGGCGAAGTGCTTCGCGTGATCAAAGATTTAAAGAGCGGTGACAGCACCATGATCGTGGTAACGCATGAAATGGAGTTTGCCCGCGGCGTATCCGATAAAGTGATTTTCATGGCGGATGGCGTGATTGAAGAAAGCGGCACCCCGGAAGAAGTGTTCGGACATCCGAAATCCGAAAAAACCCGTGCCTTTTTAAGCACTTCTTTGGAAAAGATTTAGGAGGGCGAGCATGGAACAGAAAAAAGTAAACGAGGAAATGATCGAAGAACTTTTTACCCTGATCGCCGGGCTTTCTTCCCCGGAGGATTGCCGGGATCTGTTCAACGATCTGTGTACCAATAAAGAAATCGAACAAATGGCACAGCGCATCAAGGCGGCGCGCTTATTGCTGGAAGGAAACACCTACTTGCAGGTGATCGAGGAAACCGAGATTTCTTCCGCTACTTTAAGCCGCGTTTCCCGCTGTGTGCAGTATGGGAAGGGATACGCCAAATTTTTAAATCCTTCCCCCAAGCAAGACTAATCCCCGGATCACCCGATCCGGGGTCAGTCTGTCGAAAAACCAAAATCAACCACTTGGCGCCGATTTCGGCGCCATTTTTGTTTTTCCGGCGACAAGTGCGTCGGAAAA
>CACXFE010000051.1 GCA_902766855.1 Oscillospiraceae bacterium
AAAGGATATTGACTTTGCCGATTATATATGGTAAGATGACAGGCGCGGAGTTATCCGCGCTATTTTTCGTGAAAGAAAGTGGAAGGTATGAATTTACAAGGCAAAAAAATCAATTTTTTAGGCGATAGCATCACAGAAGGCTGCGGTACCAGCGGGGGACCGGCCCTTTTCACCAGTTTAATTGCGGAACAAACCGGCGCGATTTGCCGCAATTACGGGATCGGGGGCACCCGCATTGCCAGACAGCATGCCCCGTCGGAAGAAGCGGCGTGGGATCGGGATTATTGTTCCCGCGTGGCGGAAATGGATCCCGACGCGGACATTGTGGTGATTTTCGGCGGCACGAACGACTACGGTCACGGAGATGCGCCGATCGGCTCCCCTTCTGACCGCACACCTGACACTTTTTACGGTGCGCTGCACACTTTATATACTTCTTTAATAGAAAAATACCCGGAGGCTGTGATCGTGATTCTCACTCCCCTTCATCGCTGTGTTGAAGAAGATCCGCGTGGCGAAGGGCGCAGAACGCAGGCGATCGGCACCTTGAAAGAGTATGTCAACATCATCCGTGAAGTAGCGGAGTTTTATTCCCTGCCGGTGATCGACCTGTATGCCAATAGCGGTTTGCAGCCCCGCGTGCCGGTGATCAAGGAAAAATATATGCCGGACGGCCTCCACCCGAACGATGCGGGACACCGTATTTTGGCGTTAAAAATCGCGCATTTCCTTGAAAATATGTGAGGTTTGAAATGGATATTCGGCAATACGATCGCAATTTTGCGGATAAACAATGTTCCGATAAACCGAATGTGGTTTGGTACGATATTCGGAAAGCGCCTTTCCGGATTGCACGGTGGACGGCTGTCACCCGAATGACCTCGGGTTTTATCGGATGGCACAGGCGATTGCCCCGTATATCGAAACCATATTCAACTAAAAAACCGGTCACACTCCAAAAGTGTGGCCGGTTTTTGCATAAGAGCCGTTATGATTATTTGATTATTTTTTTGTCGTTCTCTTCGGAAATGCGGGCGATAAAATCTTGCAGACTCATACTGCCGAGATCGCCGTTTTCGCCGCGTTCCCGCGCGGAAACCGTGGCGGTATCCACTTCGTTGTCGCCGAGGATCAGCATATAAGGCACTTTCTGCAAGCGTGCTTCGCGGATCTTGTAGCCCACTTTTTCGTTGCGGTCGTCCACCTCTACGCGGAATCCTCTTTCTTCCAACTGCTTTTTCACTTCGTAGGCGTAGTCGAAATGCCGGTCGGCAATCGGGAGCAGTTTGACCTGCACCGGCGCCAGCCACAGCGGGAAAGCGCCCGCGTATTTTTCGATCAACAGCGCCAAGGTGCGCTCATAGCAGCCGATCGAAGTGCGGTGAATGATGTAGGGGTTTTTCTTCTGCCCGTCGCGGTCTACATATTCCATCCCGAATTTCTCGGCTAACATCTGGTCGATCTGAATGGTGATCAGCGTGTCTTCCTTGCCGTATACATTCTTGATCTGAATGTCCAGTTTCGGGCCGTAGAACGCCGCCTCGTCAATTCCGATCTTGTACGGGATCTCCAAATGATCGAGGATTTTTGCCATGATGCCTTGCGCTTCGTCCCACTGTTCGGTCGTGCCGATGTATTTTTCGCGGTTGTTCGGATCCCACTGTGAGAAGCGGTAGGAAACATCTTCGTACAATCCCACGGTTTTCAGCATGAAAATGGCCAGTTCCAAACAACTTTTAAATTCCTGCTCTAATTGTTCGGGGGTACACATCAGGTGCCCTTCGGAAATCGTGAACTGGCGCACCCGGATCAATCCGTGCATTTCGCCGCTGTCCTCGTTGCGGAACAGGGTGGAGGTTTCATCATACCGCAAGGGCAGATCGCGGTACGAGCGCGCGCGGTTGAGGTATGCCTGATATTGGAACGGGCAGGTCATCGGGCGCAGAGCAAAGCAATCTTTGGTTTCGTCGTCCGGATCGCCCAAAACAAACATCCCGTCTAAATAATGATCCCAGTGCCCGGATAATTTGTAGAGTTCCCGTTTCGCCATGTAAGGCGTTTTGGTTAATTGCCAGCCGCGGCGAGCCTCTTCGTCCTCCACAAAACGCTGCAAGATCTGAATGATCTTGGCGCCCTTCGGCAGTAAGATCGGCAGCCCTTGCCCGATCACATCCACCGTGGTGAAAAGTTCCAGTTCGCGGCCCAATTTGTTGTGATCGCGTTTTTTGGCTTCTTCCAACATGGCAAGGTGAGCTTCCAACTCGCTCGCTTTCGGGAAAGCGGTTCCGTAAACGCGGCAAAGCATCTTTTTGGAGGAATCCCCCCGCCAATACGCGCCGGTGGCCGAAGTCAGTTTAAAGGCCTTGACCGCGCCGGTACTCATCAAATGCGCGCCGGCACACAAATCGGTAAATTCCCCTTGGGAGTAAAAACTGATGTCTTCCCCTTCCGGGATGTCTTCCGCCAGTTCTACTTTGTACGGCTCGCCCGCTTCGGTGAAATATTGCACCGCTTCTTCGCGGGTTTTGGTATGCCGTTCTAACTTCAAGTCTTCTTTGACGATTTTTTTCATCTCCGCCTCGATCGCGGCGAGATCTTCCGGCGTGAATTTGTTTTCCACATCGAAATCGTAATAAAACCCGTCGTCCACCGCGGGGCCGATCGCCAGTTTCACCTGCGGGTAAAGGCGCTTGATCGCCTGCGCCATGATATGCGAGGCGGTGTGGCGGAAGGTGCGGCGGCCGTAATCGTCGTCAAAGGTCAGGATTTCGAGCGCGCAATCCCGGGTAAGAGGGGTGCGCAGATCGGCGTTTTCCCCGTCGATCCGCGCGGCACAAGCGGCGCGTGCAAGCCCGGCGCTGATTTGTTTGGCGGCGTCAAACGCGGTCGTTCCCGCTTCCGCCTGAATCACCGAGCCGTCTTTTAAGGTAATGTTGATCATATCGGTTTCCTCCTGTTATATGTTGACATGATATAAAAAATAGCCCCGCCCCGATCGTTCGATCGGGACGAAGCAATCTATTTGTTTGCTCCGCGGTTCCACCCGCGTTCCGCCCGGAGGCGGCACTCAAAGCCTGTAACGCCGGCAAGCGTCCGTGTTTTGCGGCACGGCACTCCGAGGTGGTGTTCGCCGGGATCCCCTTGCGCGGCTTTCAGCCTGCGGCGCGCGCTCTCTGCATAAAAGGGAGAAACAGGGCTACTGTCCTCTTCAACGCTTTTGCAAAAAATATGATACACCTTTTGCCGCCCTTTGTCAAGGCTTTTTTATGCGGGCATAGGCAAGGCGTAATTCTTTATTGCGGTAGGGGTTGCGCTTGAAAACTTCATAAAGAGAGCAAATTTTGTCTACCAGGCAAACGATCACACTCTCTTTCCGCATGGGAGGTTTCGGCGTCAGCGGGAACATATGCTTTGCAATAATATCGCGCTCGGTTTCGGTCAGGGTAAGATCCCGTTCGGCGTTTGCCAGTGCGGTTTTCGGGTGGGTAAACCCGTGCAAACGGTGCGAGGGATCGGGCGTGTGCCAATCGTATAAAAAATAATCGTGCAGCAATGCTCCGCGCACCAGTTCCCGCCGCCGCAGGCGGAGAAGCGGGATTTTCTTGAAGACATAATACGAATAATACGCAACGGCGACCGTGTGCAATAAACAGGTCACATTGCCGTGCTGGATAAAGCGGTCAGTCATGGCGAGGCGGGAGCGCCCGGCGGTTTCCGCCGCGGTTCGGATAAAGAAACTTTGTTTCAAACGGTCACCTTCTTTTTGGATATAGGATACCATATTTGCAGGGAATTATCAATCATCATTTAAAAAATTTTGCGCACATCAGATTTCTCCGCCATTTCATCGCGGCGCCTGCCGTTGCTCCCTTATGGGTTGGCATAAATCCGGCGGGCGGATGAAGGGTAGCGAAGCGTGCGACGCGGGAATGAATGACAGTCCGGTGGACTGTCAGAACCGCGGAGGG
>CACXFE010000052.1 GCA_902766855.1 Oscillospiraceae bacterium
ATTTGAAAATCATCATTGCCGGTATCGGCAAGGTGGGGGAGCGGTTGACCGACCGCCTTTCCGCCGAAGGCCATGAAATCACGGTCATTGATCAAAACGCGGATCGACTGGAAGATGCGGTCGGGCAATACGATGTGATGTCGGTTTGCGGGAACTGCGCGCTGATGGATATTTTATCCGACGCGGGCATCGAGGAAGCGGATTTGCTGATCGTTACCACTGCGACAGATGAGGTGAATCTGCTATGTTGCATTACCGCACATTATCTGAATGCCGACATCAATACCATCGTGCGGATACGGAATCCCGAATACAGCGAACAGATTTACGCGATGAAAAACACTTTTGCCCTGTCTTTCGCGGTCAATCCCGAGCAGCAGGCTGCGGAAGAGATCGACCGATTGCTGAAATATCCCGGTTTCCTGCGGCGGGATGTGTTTGCCAAAAGCCGCGTGGAGATCGTGGAACTGCGTCTGCCGGTCGAAAGCCCCCTTTGCAATATGGCGCTGAATGACCTGGGAACGGTGTTAAAATGCCGGATCCTGGTTTGCGCGGTGGTGCGGAACGGGGTGGCGGTGATCCCGTCCGGATCCTTCGTGTTGGAGGCGGGCGATTATGTTTTTGTGACCGGCGTCCCCCAGGAATTGACCGCGTTGCTCAAAAATCTCGGCGTGATCACGCGGCGGGTGAAGCGGGTATTGCTTTGCGGAGGCGGGCGCGTGAGTTATTACCTCGCCAAAAGCCTTGAAAAAAGCGGAATTTCCGCAAAAATCATTGAGCAGGATCGCGCACGATGTGAGAAACTGGCCGATTTACTGCCGAATGTGGATATTGTGCAAGGCGACGCCAGTTATCAGCCGTTGTTGGGGAGCGAAGGATTGGCGGATTATGACGCGCTGGTGACTTTGACCGGGATCGATGAACTGAATATGATCATTTCACTGTACGGGAAGGAACTGGGCGTCGGGCAAGTGATCACCAAGGTCGGGCATACGGATAACAGCGGGGTGTTGGATGCGCTGGCGCTGGGCAGCATTGTAAGCCCGAAAGATTTATGCGCCGCCTCGATTGTGCGGTATGTCCGCGCCATGCAAAACGGTGAGGGCGCCGCGCTGACGATCCACCCGATTGCCGACGGACAGGCGGAGGCCATGGAATTTCTTGTGGACGAGCAGGCGCTGTATTGCGGAAAACCCTTGAAAGACCTTTCCCTGCGCCCGAATTTGCTGATCGCCTGCATCACTCATAACGGAAAGACCTCGATCCCGAGCGGCTCTTCCGTTTATCGCCCGGGCGATACCGTGATCGTGGTGACCAATAACAGCCAGGCTATCCGGCAGTTTAACGATATTTTCGAGAGATGATACGGTTATGAACTATAAAATGATCGGGCGCATACAGGCGCTGGTTTTGTTCGGCGAAGCCCTGTTTATGCTGCCGGCATTGCTGATCTGCTTTTACGACCGCGACTGGCATACCGCACGGGCGTTTGCCTGGTCGGCATTGTTGATTGTGGCGGTGGCGACGGTGATGTACCTGCTGTGCAGAAAAGCACCGCGCGGCTTTTATGAAAAAGAGGGATTCATTTCGGTTGGTTTGATCTGGATTGTGATGAGTCTGCTCGGATGTGTGCCGTTTGTCCTTTCAGGGGCGATCCCCCGGTTTATTGATGCGTTTTTTGAAATCGTATCCGGTTTTACCACGACCGGCGCTTCCATTGTACCGAATGTGGAGGCTTTGCCGCGCGGAGTGTTATATTGGCGCAGTTTCAGCCACTGGGTAGGCGGCATGGGCGTGCTGGTGTTTTTATTGGCGATCGCGCCTGTATTCGGCCGCAGAAACGGCTATACCATGCACATTATGCGGGCGGAAAGCCCGGGCCCGAGCGTGGGAAAACTTGTCCCTCGGGTGCGGCAGACCGCGGCTATTTTATACGGGATTTATATCGCGTTGACGGCGCTCAATCTGCTTTTTCTGCTGATGGGGGGAATGCCGCTGTTTGACGCGGTTTGTACGGCGTTCGGCACAGCGGGGACCGGCGGTTTCAGTGTTAAAAATAACAGTATAGCCGGGTATAGCCCGTATATCCAAAATGTTTGCACAGTCTTTATGTTTTTATTCGGCACCAATTTTACTTGCTATTTTTTGGTGATCCGGCGGCAGTGGAAAGCGGCCGTTACGGATGAGGAACTGCGGCTTTACGCAGGGTTGGCGGTAGTCAGCATTGCCACGATCACGATCAATTTGCGCACGGTGTACCCGGCCATTTCCGAAGCGTTGCGGCACGCGGCGTTTCAGGTTTCGAGCGTGATGACCACTACCGGTTTTGCCACTGCGGATTTTGACCGATGGCCGGGGCTTTCCAAAACCATTTTGCTGACTTTGATGCTGGTGGGTGCCTGTGCGGGCAGTACGGGCGGCGGTATGAAATGCATCCGGCTTTTATTGCTTTTAAAGAATTTGCGGCGCAATGTGAAAATGGTTTGCTCGCCGCAGCGGGTACAGAATGTGCGTGTGAACCGCAAAACGATCACGGAAAAAACATTGGATAATACCAATGCGTATCTGGCGGCGTATGTTTTGATTCTGTTGTTGAGCATTTTGGTGATCTCGGTGGATGAAATGGGGATCACTACCAATATCTCGGCGGTGATCGCTTGTTTCAATAACATCGGCCCCGGGCTTGAAATGGTAGGCCCCGCCGGAAATTACGCCGCGTTCAGCCCGCTTTCCAAATTGGTGCTGATCATGGATATGTTGGCGGGAAGGCTGGAAATATTCCCGATTTTGGTTTTGTTTTCACAAGCCACTTGGCGCAGACGGTAAGGAGAGAAAAAATGGCAGTTAAAGTATCACCCTCGGTTTTAACAGCGGATTTCCTGGAATTGGACGGCGAACTGAAAAAATTGGAAGCGGCGGGAACGGATATGATTCATCTGGATGTGATGGACGGGATTTTTGTGCCGAACATTTCTTTCGGTGTTCCGCTGATCCGGTCGATCAAGAAACATACGAATTTGCCGCTGGATGTGCATTTGATGATCGACCGCCCCCACCGCTATCTTCGGGACTTCGCGGCGGTGGCGGACTATCTCGGTTTTCATTATGAAGCGGGAAGCGATGTGGCTGAAACGCTGAAAGAAATCCGGGCGCTCGGCTGCAAACCGTGCCTTACGATCAAACCTTGCACGGCGCCGGAAGAAATTTTTCCGTTTCTTCCGCTTTGCGATATGGTGTTGGTGATGTCGGTCGAGCCGGGATTCGGCGGGCAGAAATTCATGCCTTCGGCGCTTGAAAAACTATCCGCACTGCGGGCGGAATGCGCAAGGCGGGGGCTTGCCGTTGAATTGGAAGTGGACGGCGGCATCAACGGCGAAACGGCGCCTCTCGCCGTGCAGGCGGGCGCCACGGTGCTGGTAGCGGGCAGTTATGTTTTTTCAGATCAGATGGAAGAGCGGGTCAGATTTTTAAAAAGTCTTTCATAAACGCGGAGCCGACTTGCCGCACGGCATCCCGCCCGATCAACAGGCGGCCGTGTTCTTCGGTGTAAGCGATTTCGGAAAGGGACTCGCTTTGCCGCAGGCAAAATTCTCCGCAGGAAAGCGGATCGATCCGCTGTGCGGCGTCAAAAAGCAGCCGATAGCGGTTTTCTACACGGTATAGCCGGCTGCCGCGACAAGGTTGATGCCGGGATAACAGCATGACGGCACAGGCGGCGAGCGAATCAAAATCCGCAAATTCCACCATTCTGGGCCGGGGCGGCTCGGCACGGGTGATTTGATGGACGCGCATAGGCATTCCTCCGTTAAAAAAACGGTTTTCAGGGTATACTGTGTGGGGGGATGGATCATGCAGAATAAGAACGGATGGCGAACTTTTGTGATTGCCGCGGCTTTGACGGCGGCGGCGATCTTTTTATTGGCAGTCGGATATATTTCCGCCGGCTATTTTTTCGGCGGGTGACAGAAAGGACAGCAAAATGAAATACGATCATCTCAAAAGCGGTACGGATATCCGGGGCGTGGCAAGCCCGCTCGGAGGAAAAGAAGTGACTTTGACGGAAGAAGCGGTATACGATTTGGTTTCCGCTTTTACGGTTTGGTATGTCAACCGCTTTGAAAAAGACCCCGCCGCATTGACTTTTGCGGTTGGCAGAGATTCCAGGATCACCGGTGAAAAAATCGCTGAAACCGTGCGAAAAGCCTTGATCGAGGCGGGTATTTCGGTGCTGGATTGCGGGCTGGCTTCCACCCCGGCGATGTTTATGACAACGGTGGATCTGGCGGCCGACGCCGCCGTGCAAATCACCGCGAGCCATCATCCTTTTGATCGTAACGGGTTAAAATTTTTCCTGCCAAGCGGCGGGTTGGATGCTTCGGAACTGGCGGAAGTGGTTGCAATCGCCGATTGCGGGGAATCGCTCATATGTAATACGCGCGGTCAGGTTAAAGCGGTAGATTATATGCGGCAATATGCGGCGGGATTGCGCCGTATGATCTGTGAAGCCGTTGGCAAAAGAGAGGAAGAAAAACCGCTTGCCGGGTATCATCTGATCGTGGACGCCGGGAACGGCGCCGGCGGTTTTTACGCGTATGAGGTTTTAGAAAAACTCGGTGCGGATATTACAGGCAGCCAGTTTTTAGAGCCGGACGGCCGCTTCCCGAACCATATTCCGAACCCCGAGAACGAAGAGGCAATGGCCAGTATTTGCGCCGCGGTCAAGGCAAACCGCGCCGATCTCGGCATTATTTTTGATACCGATGTTGACCGCGCGGGCTGTGTCGGTGCGGACGGAAGCGAAATCAACCGCAACCGCCTGATCGCACTGGCAGCCTATATTGCCGCGGAAGGGCGCAAGGATTTTACGGTGGTGACCGATTCCGTTACCAGCGACGGGCTGAAAACCTATATTGAAAAAACATTGGGCGGCACACATTATCGGTATCGCCGGGGTTATAAAAATGTAATCGACAAGGCGAAAGAACTGTGTGCGCAGGGCGTCAACTGCCCGCTGGCAATCGAAACTTCGGGGCATGCCGCACTGCGGGAAAACTATTTTTTGGATGACGGCGCTTATTTAGTTACCAAAATCGTGATCGAACTGGCAAAGGGGCATTCTATCGAAAAACTGTTAGAGCCGCTTGCTTTGCCGGCGGAGGAAACCGAATTGCGCTTTGCGATCAAAGCGGAAGATTTCGCCGCTTACGGCAACGAAGTGTTGGAGAAACTGAACGCGTATGCCGCTGCCCGCCCGGATTATAAATTGGCGGATGACAGCCGCGAAGGAGTCAGAATTTCCACCAAAAACGGGTTTTTCCTGTTGCGGCTTTCCGTGCATGATCCGGTGATGCCGATCAATTTTGAAAGCAATGTGCCGGGCGGCATCCGAGAAGATATAAACGGGATCCGAGCCTTTTTCAAGCAATTTGATTTACTGGATACTTCTGTGCTGGATGATCATGCTATGCTGAAATAAGCGGGTTTAAACAATTTGACTGCCTCTTCAAGCAGAACTTGAAGGGGCAGTTTTTTTGTGTCAGTCAGCACAGCCGCAACCACAGTTGTTATCGGGATTGGAAGGGCGCGGCGGGAAGAAATCATCGGTAGGGAAGGCGATACGGCTGAAGGTATCGCACGGCTGATCGGTTGTATCTTCGCACTGCTTTTCGGGGATGCAGAAGTCATACACCGGGATCAGCATTTGCACATTACGGATCAACTGAATGATCGAGAACAGCCCGATCGAAGCGTAAATGGTGGGGGTGCCTTCTTCCAGTTGCGTTACGACATTGCCGCCGAGCGCCTTGGTGATGCTTTCGGGAATATAGCGTACATTTTCGTAGCAATCCCGGATCTCGCCGAGCCGGGCGGACAAAACAACCGGTTCTACGGTGCGTACAACGCATTTCGGCATATTGGAACTTTGGATCGAATTGCGGGAAACGGAGTCTTCGGCTTCCGCGGGAATGCTGGAAAAGGATCGCACATTGCCTTCACTGCCGAATAAAATGACCTTTTTGTTGAAGGAAGAAATACCGGTGATCCCGGTGGGATCGGCAAACGGTTCGGTGAAAACATCGAAATCCAGCAGGAAGAAGAAGGTGATATCACACGAATAATATCCCTTGTTGAAATTGACCGGCTCCACATCAATATAAACATTAAGTATTTCCGCCGAGCGAAGCCGTGCGCTGATGGCGTTGTTGATGGTTTCCTGATCTTCGGGAAGGAAGAAACAGCGCAGATCTTCCAAGCAATCGCGATCACAGCAAGAATCATAGACGCGGCCGGCATCTACGCAAACGGCTTCACGAAAGTTGTTTGCGGCGGCGGTGGTGTTGTTATCTGCCATGGAAATGCCTCCTGATTAGTAGATTTGAAGTTTTTGCTTCACTATCATCATATGAGGGTTTTCGGATTCGGTGAAACAGAAAGCAAGTCCTTTTATGTCGGGAAGAAAAAACGGTATATTGAGGGCGGCCATAGATGGGGAAAGGGGGCGTGTATGGAAGAACAGTTCATGGAGCGATTGGCCAAGTGCGAGGCCAATGAATCCAATATTTTCCACCAACTCACCGAAATAAAATCCGAAGTGAAAGATATTCGCCGCTTGACCAGCGCGGTGGAAAAATTAGCGGTACAAACCAAAAACACCGTACAAAAGATCGACGGGATCGACCGTCGCCTCGGTACGGTGGAGCAAAAACCGGCGGAAAATTTTCGCCATTATAAGCGCGTGATCGTGGATTGCGTACTGACGGGCGCCTTGGGCGCGCTGATCGGCGCGTTCGCGGCGTATATTTTGAAATAAGGGGGAAAAAGAAGATGAAAGAAAAAAGGCTGAAATGGATCAAAGCGGCGGCGGTGCGCGCACTTAAAACCGTAGCGCAAACAGCGGTGGCGGCTATCGGGACTTCCGCGGTGTTAAGCGCGGTGGATTGGCGGATGGTGATTTCCGCTTCGCTGTTGGCGGGGCTGTTGTCTTTGCTGACTTCCGCCGCGGGGTTGCCCGAAACGAAAATCGGATAACTTCTTTACAGAACTTGTCATAAAAGCGGGTCGCTCCTCATATGCTTTACCAAAAGGAGTTCAATATACGGAGGAAACGCTATGACAAACGCAAACATTTACCGGGATATTGCCGCGAGAACGGGCGGGGATATTTATATCGGGATCGTAGGGCCTGTGAGAACCGGGAAATCAACCTTCATCAAACAGTTTATGGATAAACTGGTACTGCCGAATATTGCGGAAGAAAGCAGCAAAGAACGCGCAACCGATGAGTTGCCGCAATCCTCCTCGGGAAGAACGATCATGACGACCGAACCGAAATTCGTTCCCGAAAAGGGAGTGCGCATCACGGTGGATGGCGCCGCTTCGATGAATGTGCGCCTGATTGATTGCGTCGGATATATTGTACCGAGCGCGTTGGGATATATCGAAGGGGATCAGCCGCGCATGGTGAAAACGCCGTGGTTTGAAGAACCGATCCCCTTTCACATGGCGGCGGAGATCGGGACGCGGCGGGTGATCAATGAGCATTCTACCGTGGGGCTTGTTATCACAACCGACGGCAGTATCAGCGATATTCCGCGCGATGAGTATGAGGAAGCCGAGGAGCGGGTGATCGGGGAACTGAAAAACATCAATAAACCGTTCGTGATTTTGCTGAACTGTATGTATCCCGAATCGGAAGAAGCGGTGCAGTTGGCGGGTCGGCTTTCGGAAAAATACGGCGTTCCCGTTCAGCCGATCAACTGCTTGGAATTGACCGAGGAGGATATTCGCAACATCCTTTCCGGCATGCTGTTTGAATTTCCGATTCGGGAAATCCGCATCAGTTTCCCGAAATGGATCAATTCTTTGCCGCTGGATCATTGGCTGCGGCGGGATCTCACCGAAACGATCAAAACCTCTGCCGCTGGCATTCACCACATCCGGGATGTGGTCTGTTTTGAATCTGCTTTTGCAAATAGCGATCATGTGGAGCGGGCAACGGTGGAGAATATCGACCTTGGCAGCGGAAGCGCCAATGTGCAAATCGGGATCCGGCCGCCGCTGTTTTATAAAGTGCTGGCCGAAACAACCGGGCTTGTGATTGCCGATGAACAACAACTGATGAGCAGCCTGGCGGATCTGGCCGCGATCAAGAAAGAATATGAGAAAGTGAAGGACGCGCTGGATGAGGTGAACGCCACCGGGTACGGGATCATCATGCCGGATATTGAAGATTTAAAATTGGAAGAGCCGGAAATCATGAAGCAGGGCGGGCGTTACGGCGTGCGGCTGAAAGCCTCGGCACCGTCGATCCATTTGATGAAAGCCAATATCACCACCGAGGTCAGTCCCATTGTCGGCAGTGAAAAACAATCGGAAGATTTGGTGATGTACCTGCTCAGCGAATTTGAGGAGGACCCCGTGAAAATCTGGGATTCCAATATTTTCGGGAAATCCTTGCATGAACTGGTCAACGAAGGATTGCATACCAAATTGTCCCGTATGCCGGCGGACGCCAGGATGCGGGTACAGGAAACGATCGAACGCGTGATCAATGAAGGATGTAACGGGTTGGTTTGCATCATTCTTTGATCGCTTGAAAAGCATCCGATGCGGTGCGGACAGGGTGGATTTGCCTTGCCGCACCGTACCGGGTGCTTTTGTTTTTTGTAAAAAAGATTCTTTTTTGCCGCCGCTTTATTCTGTTTGTTGCAAAATGCGGAAAAACATGCTACAATACAATAAACATAATAAACTGCATGGAGAGAAAACAATGCGTATCGTGATAAAAGTGGGAACTTCTACCTTGGCACATCCTTCGGGGCTGCTGAACATTCGCCGCGTGGAGGAACTGTGTAAAGCCATCAGCGACTTAAAAAACGCCGGAAACGAAGTGGTTCTGGTATCTTCCGGCGCAATCGGAATGGGGATCGGGAAACTTTCGCTTGGGGAAAAACCGACCGATATTCCCACCAAACAGGCCGCCGCCGCGGTGGGGCAGTGCGAGTTGATGTATGTTTATGATAAACTGTTTTCGGAATATAACCATACCGTGGCGCAGATCCTGATCACCAAAGCGGATACCGAGCATACCGAGCGGCGCGCCAATTTTGAAAATACCATGTATCGCTTGCTGGAACTTGGCGCATTGCCTATTGTGAATGAGAACGACTCGGTTGCCACCGATGAATTGGTGATCGGAGATAATGATACGCTCGGCGCGCTCGTGGCAACTTCGGTGGAAGCGGATCTGTTGATTTTGCTTTCGGATATTAACGGCCTTTACACGGCCGATCCCCACCGCGATCACACCGCGAAACTGCTTCGCCGCGTGGAAGAAATCACCCCTGAAATCGAAAGCATGACCGGCGGCGCGGGAAGCCGCCTCGGAACCGGGGGAATGAAAACCAAGGTGGGAGCGGCGAAAATTGCCATGAACGCCGGGATCGATATGGTGATCGCCAACGGATCGGATCCGGCGGTATTGTATGATATTATCGCGGGCAAAGAAGTAGGTACCAGATTTATTGCCGGAGGGAAAAAATCATGAAGAGCACGGCGGAAATATTAACAGCAGCCAAAAGCGCCGCAGGCAACGCCGCTTTGAGTACCGGGCAGAAAAACCGGGCGCTTTTTACCATGGCGGAGGCATTGGAAAGCAATGCGGCGGAGATTTTAGCCGCCAATCGGCAGGATATGGAGAATGCGCGCGGGCGTATCAGCGAAGTGATGTTGGATCGCCTGCGGCTGGATGAAAGCCGCATCCGGGCCATGGCGGAGGGCATCCGCGCGGTCGCGGCCTTGCCGGACCCGGTAGGGCGGATTTTAAGTGAAAACCGGCGCGATAACGGGCTTCTGATCCAAAAAATATCGGTGCCGATCGGGGTGGTCGCCATTATTTATGAAAGCCGCCCGAATGTGACTTCTGATGCGGCGGCGCTGGCTTTTAAAAGCGGGAATGTTTGCGTTCTTCGCAGCGGGAAAGACGCTTTTTACAGCGCCATGGCCATTGTCCGGGCTTTGCGAAACGGATTGCATACGGTCGGCGTGGAAGAAGATTATGTAAACCTGATCGAAGATACTTCCCGCCAAAGCGCCACGGATTTAATGACGGCGAACGGGCAAGTGGATCTTTTGATCCCGCGCGGCGGGAAAGGGTTGATCAAAGCCTGTATCGAAAACGCCACCGTGCCCTGCATTGAAACAGGAACGGGGATCTGCCACTTGTATGTGGATCGCGCGGCGGATTTTGAAAAGGCGCTTGCCATTATTGAAAACGCGAAAACCAGCCGCCCTTCCGTTTGTAATGCGGCGGAGGTGCTGTTGGTACACCGACAGATCGCGTCGGCGTTTTTGCCGCGATTGTATGAGCGGCTTTGTGCGCCCGGCTGTGCGCACCCGGTGGAATTGCGGGGGGACGAGGCGGTTTGTGCCGTGATTCCCGCGAAACAAGCGAGTGCGGAAGATTTTGACACCGAATTTCTCGATTATATTCTGGCGGTGGCGGTGGTGGAGGATACCGAGGCGGCAATCCGGCATATCGCGGCGCACTCTACCCACCATAGCGAAAGCATTATTACCGAAGATCAGGCCGCGGCGGCATTGTTCACGGCGCGTGTGGACAGTGCGGCGGTGTATGTGAACGCCTCCACCCGCTTTACAGACGGGGGAGAGTTCGGCTTGGGCTGTGAAATGGGAATTTCCACGCAGAAACTCCATGCGCGCGGCCCGATGGGCTTGGAAGAATTGAACGCTTATAAATATCTTATTTACGGTAACGGACAAATCCGATAGGAGGGAAAAACCATGGCACAAATCAAATATGGATTTATCGGCGCGGGCAATATGGGCGGCGCGTTGGCGCGCGCGGTTCGCAAAGCGGTGCCGTCAGGCGGGCAACTGATCGTGGCGGATAAAGCGGCGGCGCGGGCGGAAGGTTTAGCGCGGGCGCTGGACTGTAAAAACGGAACAAATAAAGATGTGGCGGCGAATGCCGAGTATATTTTCCTTGGGGTCAAACCGCAAATGCTGCGCGATCTGATCGAAGAGATCAAGCCGGTTTTGGCGGTTCGGAATGATCGGTTTTTGCTGGTGTCGATGGTGGCGGGCGTTTCCATTGCGGATTTGACCGCTTTGTTTGGCGCCTCTTATCCGGTGATCCGCATCATGCCCAATACGCCGGTGGCGATCGGGGAAGGGATGATCGAGTACGCGGTTTCCGACCAGGTGTTTATGGATGAGATCAGCGAGTTTTCCGAAGCGTTGCGCCATGCCGGGAAATTGGATCGGTTGGATGAGAATTTGATCAATGCCGCAACCGCCGTGGCGGGAAGCGGGCCGGCCTTTGTGTATTTGTTTGCCGAAGCACTGGCGGACGGGGCGGTTGAATGCGGTTTGCCGCGCGCGAAAGCGATGGAGTACGCCGCCAGAACTTTGCGCGGCGCGGCGGAGATGATCCTTTCTTCCGAAAAACACCCCGGCGAGTTGAAAGACGATGTTTGCAGTCCCGGCGGAACCACCATTGCCGGGGTACACGCGCTTGAAAACGCGGGATTTCGCGGCGCGGTGATGAACGCGGTAACAGCGGCGTTTGAAAAATCGAAAAAAATAGAATAAAGAAAAGAGGCAGTGCGCGTACAGTGCCTGCCCCTTTCGGTTTAAATCATAAGGTGGACGATGAAATCAATTCAAATA
>CACXFE010000053.1 GCA_902766855.1 Oscillospiraceae bacterium
AAACGGGCATTGGATCTTTATCGCCCCGCCATCCCGGTGGTGTATAACGCGGGCGGTTACGAAAGCATGGAAGAACTGCGGCTGATCGAGCCGTATGTTGATATTTTTCTGTTGGATTTTAAGTATTGTTCGGCAGAGTGCGCGGCGCGGTATTCGGGCGCCGCGGATTACCCGGCGTATGCCAAAGCGGCGATCACATTTGCCGCCGAGAAAAGAAAAACCGTGATCGAAGGCGGATTGATGAAACGCGGTGTGATCGTGCGGCATTTACTGCTGCCGCAGGGCACGCGGGAAGCGATCGCCGTGTTTGATTGGGTGCGGGAGCATACACCCGGCGTGTTTTTCAGCATCATGAGCCAATATCTTCCCTGCGGAAAAGCCGTGTCCATGCCGCCGATCGATCGGCGGGTAACCAAGCGGGAATATGATAAAGTGCTGTGCTATATCAGCGAAAGCGGCTTCGAAAATGTTTATCTGCAAGAGCGTTCCAGTGCGGACAGCGCCTTTATTCCCCCGTTTGATCTGACCGGGGTTTCACTCTCGCCGGATTGAATATCGCGTTATAAAGCAACCGCACAGGTGAAAAACGCCTGTGCGGTTGAGATTGTCGGCAGATGGCTTTTTGTGCGGTTACTTTTTGTCTTTGATATGGGCAAGGGGATTGGCATCCACCGCCTGCTTGATTTGCCGATCGGATACATGGGTATAAATTTGGGTGGTGCCGAGATTGGCGTGCCCCAAGATATCTTTTAACACGCGAATATCCACATTTCCATGCTGATACATCAGCGTTGCGGCGGTATGGCGGAGTTTGTGGGTGGAAAATCCCTGCCCGGCAAGCCCGGCCTTGGCAAGATTGGTTTTCACAATATGCTGTACGGTTTTGGTGCTTAACCGCCGATGATTGCGGCTGATAAACAGCGCGTTTCGCTCGGTCACGGGAATGCCTTCGTTCGGGCGTACTTCCAGATAGCGTTGAAGCGCCGTAACGCAGGAATCGTTGAGATAGACGAGCCGCTCTTTATTGCCTTTTCCCGTGACGGTAAGGGTGTTATCACTTGCAAGATCCGAAAGGTTCAGCCCGCATAATTCCGAAAGCCGCAAGCCGCAATTTAAAAACAGGGTGAGAATGCAGTAATCCCGCCGCTCGTTTGCACCGTCTACCGCGTTTAGAAGATCCAGCGAGTCTTCCAGCGTCAGGTGTTTGGGCAGGGCTTGCTTGACTTTGGGGGATTCCAGCAGTTCCGCCGGATTGTGATCCAGTTGATGAGTCTGCGCGGAGAGATATTTGAAGAAAATGCGAAGGGTGGAGGTTTTGCGTGCGCGGGTGGCGGTGTTGTTTTGCAATTCGTCTTTACAAAAGACCATGAAAGCATATAAATCGGAGATCGTAACGGTGCGGATCAATGCAAGATCGACCGCGTCAATACGGATCTTCTCAAATTCCGTGCCTTTCTCGGCTTTTCCGCGCACCAAAAGCAGATAGCGGAAAAAAGTGCGCAAATCAATATAATATCCTTCCACCGAGCGGGAGGATTTGCCTTTGATGGTTTCGTTATAGGTCAGAAAATCACGCAAAAAATCGGGGCATTCCTGTAAGATATCCAGTTTCATGATTGCAACTCCGAATAAAATAGGTTATGATAAGTATAACACGAACGGCGCGTTTTTGCAATCTTAAAGAATTCTTAAAAGATCGGCGCCTTTTTTCTTAAACTTTTGTTTGCTATAATAATGTCTGGCCGGGCAAATACGGATATTTGTCCGGGAAACGGCATCACAGCCGATAAAGGGGGATGCGGCATGGCGAATATCCTGATCTGCGATGATGAACGCGATATTGTCGGGGCGTTGAAAATTTATCTGGAATCAGAAGGGTATCATACCGTGGAGGCGTTTAACGGGAACGAAGCGATCGAGGCGGTGCGGCAGCAGGAGATCCACTTGGTGCTGATGGATATTATGATGCCCGAATGCGACGGGATCACCGCTATGGTGAAATTGCGGGAGTTCAGCAATGTACCCGTGATTTTGCTGACGGCTAAAAGTGAAGATACCGATAAAATATTAGGGCTGAATGTGGGGGCGGACGATTATGTGACCAAGCCGTTCAACCCGGTGGAAGTGATCGCGCGGGTGCGCTCGCATCTGCGGCGATATATGACATTGGGCGGCGGTGTGCCGAACAGCGACTGCTTGACGGTGGGCGGCATTGAACTGGACGACCGAAAAAAGCAGGTGACAGTGGACGGCGAGGCGGTGGCGCTTACCCCGACGGAATTTGATATTTTAAAATTGCTGATGAAACATAAAGGCGTGGTGCTTTCCCCGAAAGAGATTTATGAACAGGTGTGGGGCGGCGCCGCATACGGGGCGGAAAGTACCGTGGCGGTACATATCCGTCATTTGCGGGAAAAAATCGAAATCAACCCCGGCGAGCCGCGCTATTTAAAAGTAGTTTGGGCGCACGGCTATAAAATGGAGGACGGAGAACGATGAGAAACCTGATTGAAAATCTCGGCGTGAAAATCACGGCGATCCTGCTTTCCTTCCTGTCGGTATGCGTGGCGGCGGCCTGCGTTTGGGGAACGCTTTATATGGCGCGGAAAAATTATTTCACCGCTTCCAAAGAAGAACTGGTGCAAACCGCATTTGAAAACCGCGCCCACAGCAAGGTCGTGGATGTATACTATTATTATTTGCATAACGGATTGGATATTTACGGCGAAGACGATCTGTATTATACTGTCACCGATGAAAACGGCGAAGTTTTAGCGAGTAATTACCATAACGAACCGTATTTTGTTTCTTCATTCGATTATTTCACCCGGGACAAGCAAAACACTTATGAGAACGAAGACGGGAAAATGATCACGGAAACCGAAAAAGAAAAGCTGCAAGTGTTTATTTATATCCCGGAGAAAACCCGCGATGATATGCGCACGGAAAAAATGATCGGGATTTTGTACGATCACCGATACACCGTGATCGCGGTCGGATGTGTTGCGGCGCTTTCGGCGGTGGTGTGTTTGATTTATCTTTTCTGCGCGGTGTCCCACCGAAGGGGCGGGGTGATCGCACTCAACCATTTAGACAGGATCCCCTTTGATCTCCTTGCCGCGGTGTGTTTTGTGGTGCTGGTTCCGGTTTTGAATTTCGGCATCCACGGCAGATTTGAAGAGGTCGATCTTCTGATCCTCGTGCCGGTGGCTTACAGTGCCGTGTTGGCATTTTCGCTGACTTTCGCGGCCCGGATCAAAAATCAAACACTGCTTCGCGGTACGGTGATATACCGCTTGTGCCACTGGGGCGGAAAGGGTGTGCGCGGCGCCGGCAGGTTGTTCCGCAAACTGCCGTTGGTAAAGAAAACATTAGCGGTGCTGGCGGCGGTGACCGCCGGGGGAATATTTGTGGTATTGATTGCGCTTTTTGCAGCCATGGAATTTGGGCTTCCGGGGCTTTCGGTATTGCTTTGCCTGATGTTTTTGGTTTCGCTTTACGCGTTGGTGCTGCGCGTGGCGATCATCCTGCAAAATATCCGCTTTGGCGGAGAGCGTATCGCACAGGGTGACCTGGAATATAAGATTGATACCACCGGGATGTTCGGAGATTTTAAAGAGTTCGCCGAAAGTTTGAATCATATCGGGGGCGGCTTGCAAAACGCGGTCAATGAGCGGATGAAAAGCGAACGCTTTAAAACCGAATTGATCACCAATGTGTCGCATGATATTAAAACGCCGCTGACCTCGATTATCAATTATGTGGATCTGTTAAAAAAAGAAGAACCCGAAAATGAAAAAACACGGCAATATCTCGATGTGCTGGATCGCCAATCCAAGCGGTTGAAAAAACTGACCGAGGATTTAGTAGAAGCCTCCAAAGCCTCCACAGGCAGTTTGCCGGTCGATTTTGCGCCCTGTGAAGTTGGGATCCTGCTTTCGCAAACCGTGGGGGAATTTGATGAAAAACTGCGCGCGGCAGGGCTGATCCCGGTGCTGAAACTGCCCGAAAAGCCGGTTACGATTTTAGCGGACGGCAGGCATTTGTGGCGGGTGTTTGATAACCTGATGAACAACATCTGCAAATATTCGCAAAACGGCACCCGCGTCTATTTGGAAGTGAAGCGGGACGGGGGCAAAGCGGTGATCACCTTTAAAAATATTTCCCGGTACGAACTGAATGTGTCCAGCGAGGAATTGATGGAGCGTTTTGTCCGGGGCGACCGTTCCCGCAATACGGAAGGAAGCGGCTTGGGGCTTTCCATTGCGCGAAGCCTGACCGAATTGCAAAACGGAAAGATGGAATTGGAAATTGACGGTGATCTTTTTAAAGTGAACTTGATTTTTGACAGTAAGGATGTATAATCATAATGGCAGAATCCATAGACAGGCGGGCGGTTTATAACCGCCGCCGCAAAAAGAGAAGAAGAAAAATTTTGCTTCGGCGATGGACGGTTTTTCTGTTGGTTGCGGCATTGTTGTGCGGGATCGGGATAGGCGTGCATCATTACAGGGCATGGAAAAATGCCGAAAATCGATCCGCCGCGGGCGGCCGCACGATCAAAATTCCCGAATGGATCGATGTGCAGTTGATCCATATCCATTCCACCGCGAGAACGGGGAAAGAACTGGAAACGGTGAAAAACATCGTGATTCACTATGTCGGCAATCCGGGATCGACCGCGCAGAACAACCGCGATTATTTTGATAAAGACAGCACCGAGGTCAGTTCCCATTTCGTCGTGGGGCTTGAGGGAGAAATCATTCAGTGCGTCCCGCTCTATGAGCGCTCGGCGGCGAGTAATCAGCGGAATAAAGATTCCGTTTCGATCGAGGTGTGCCACCCGGATGAGGGCGGCCGGTTTGCAGAGGCAACCTATGCTTCGGTCGTAAAACTGACGGCGTGGTTGCTGCATGAGTACGGACTTACCGAAGCGGATGTGATCCGGCATTATGATGTGACGGGAAAATTGTGCCCTCTCTATTATGTGCAGCATGAGGATGCATGGACGGCGCTTAAAAACGATATAGGAGAACAATTACATGGCATTCAAAATCAGTGAGGAACGGCTGACAAAGCAGCAGAAAAAATGGATCGGCGCGGCAATTTTATTGCTATTGGCGCTGTTTTGCGGGTTGATTACATGGTTTATCGGCAGGCCGATGGTGAAACTCGCATCCCGGCCGGAGGCTTTCCGGGCACTGGTAAAATCGCATGGGATGTGGGGCAGGGCGATCTTCGTCGGCATGATGATCTTTCAGGTGATCATCGCTTTTGTTCCGGGCGAGCCGCTGGAAATCGGCGCGGGGTATGCTTTCGGCGCGATCGAGGGCACCATCCTTTGCATGATCGGAACCGTGGTCGGCAGTATGCTGGTGTTTTTGTTGGTCAAGCGGTTCGGCATCCGTTTGGTGGAGATTTTCTTTGATCTGGAAAAAGTGCGCAATTTAAAATTTCTGCACAATGCAAAAAAATTGAATGTCATTGTGTTTTTCGCGTTCTTTCTGCCGGGCACGCCCAAGGATTTGCTGACCTATGCGGTCGGTTTGACCGAGATGGATCTGAAAACCTTTCTTTTGATCACCTCGATAGCGCGTCTGCCTTCGGTGATCACCTCCACCGTCGGGGGGAATGCGCTGGGCGGTCAGCGGTATTGGTTTGCGATTATCGTGTTCGGCGTCACCCTGCTGTTAAGCGGGCTGGGATTATGGATTTATCAAAAGCATGTCAATAAGAAAAAAGATTAAAGTTTTGTAACTTTCATTGACAAAGCAGGGAAGAAATGGTATGATACAACTGTACTATTTGGTTTAGTACGGCTGATACGAATGGAGGAAAGAATATGTTAGAAACCAAAGAACTGGTGAAAATTTATAAACCGAAAAAGGGCGTCCCGGTTCTGGCACTCAACAAAGTATCCATCCGATTCCCCGAGAAAGGGATGGTTTTTCTGCTGGGAAAATCCGGAAGCGGCAAATCCACCCTGTTGAATGTACTTGGCGGGCTGGATACTTATAATGACGGTGAAATCACCATTAAAGGCGTTTCCTCAAAACATTTCAAGCAAAAGCATTTTGACTCT
This sequence comes from Oscillospiraceae bacterium, assembly GCA_902766855.1. Classification (GTDB taxonomy): domain Bacteria; phylum Bacillota; class Clostridia; order Oscillospirales; family Acutalibacteraceae; genus UBA737. The sequence goes on from CACXFE010000053.1 coordinate 6,083, forward strand.
TATCGCAATACCTATGTGGGATTTATTTTTCAAGAATACAATGTATTGGATGAGTTCACCGTCGGGGCCAATATTGCGTTGGCGATCGAACTGCAAAACCGCAAGGCAAGCGATCAGGAAGTAAACGATATTCTCAAAGAAGTTGATCTGGAAGGGTATGGCGCCCGCAAACCAAACGAACTGTCCGGCGGGCAGAAACAACGCGTGGCTATTGCGCGGGCGTTGGTGAAAAACCCCGAAATCATCATGGCGGATGAGCCGACCGGCGCACTGGACAGTGTGACAGGCAAGCAGGTATTCGATACGCTGAAAAAATTATCGGCCAGCAAATTGGTGATCGTGGTTTCGCATGACCGCGAATTTGCCGAGCAGTATGCCGACCGCATCATCGAACTGTCGGACGGGGTAGTGATCAGCGATGTGGAATTAAGCGGGGAAACCCCGGCGGAAGAACCGGCGGAGCAAGGGCTTTTGTACGAAGATCATACCATCACCGTACCGGCGGGATACCATATCACCGAGGAGGATCGCGCGGCGATCAACGAATACCTTCGCGCTTTGGAAGAAGGCGGGGCGCGGATCGTGGTTTCAGGTGGGAAAAAGACCGCCGCTCGCTTTGTGAAAACCGATGAAAGCAAGATCAAACGGTTTGACGGCGCCGGTTTTCAACTGATCAAATCCAAATTACCGTTAAAAAATGCGTTTCAGATCGGGGCAAGCGGGTTAAAATATAAAAAGTTCCGTTTGGTGATCACCATTCTGCTTTCCTGCGTAGCATTCGGGTTGTTCGGATTGTCGGACACATTCGGAGCCTATAACCATATCAATACCTGCACAAAATCTTTATCGGACAGCGGCGTGCAGTATCTCCCGGTCGGGAAGGCAAAAGAGATCGGGAATGAGACGACCTATACCTATTGGCGGGATTACGGATACCGGCTGTCCCGCGAGGAATTGGGAACGATTTCCAAAGGCACCGGCGTGCAGATGCACGGCGCGTACAGCCCCGATACGGGCTTGGACTTTACCGAGCAGATCAATCCGGAAATCAAATTGTCGGAAACCGATTATCAGATTTACGCTTCGGGATTTAACACCATGCTCCCTATGAATCAAACCATTTTGCAGGAAATGAATTTCAAGGTTTTGGCGGGCACTTTGCCGGACGGCGGGAAAAATGAGATCGCGGTCAGCGAATATGTTCTGGAAACCTTTAAGAAAGCCCAGTATTTTGACGGGGTCACCTTCACAACCGAGAAAGACGGTACCAAAAAGCCGGTTTATCAAACCGTGCAAAAAGCGGAGGATCTTATTGGGAAAGAATTGACGCTCGGCGGGCAAAAATACACCGTTACCGCGGTGGTGGATACCGGGTTTGATCTTGCCCGTTATGAAGATCTCATCGTCGGCAAACAACACCGTTCCCGGGAGGAACAACTGTTGGAAATGGTGCTGGCGAGTGAATTCCAGTATGCTTCTTCTTACAGTTATGCCGGCGCGATGATGGTTGGCGACGGATTTATTGAAAAGATGATCGCCGCCGCCCCCGCCCGCAGTGCGATCACCGAGGGGTATATCTGGTTCAATACAGAATACAATGAAAATGAGAAAAAAGAGCCGCCCTATTGGGTCTCGGTCGATTCCAATTATCTGGCGCGATTAGAGGATGTCAAAGGGGAAAAAATCGTTTGGGTGAACGGCGAAAAAACCACGCTTGGCGAAAAGGAGATCCTGGTTTCCACCGATTGCCTGAGTATCACCTCTTCGGGCGAGGAAGGAATGGAGATCACCGAACTGCCGGAAATGTTAAAGGCAATCAAAAACGGCGTGACGCTGAACGCGAGGGTCAGTATTTATCAAAAAGCGAACGAAGAAACCGAGGCAAGCGGGTATAAAATCGTCGGATTGATCGAAACCGGCAATAAGAAATCCGCCTATAACAGCACGGTGGTTTGCGCTGACAGTTTGTTCGAGTCGCTGTGTGAAGGGCCGGATCATGTGTATCATTTCGCGGTCGGCAAAATGCCGGAAAACCGTGACGCCATCAAAACGGCGGTGGCTTTCTGCTACCAGGCGGGAGAGCGGCTGCGCTACCCGATCCAGAACTCGGTCACATTCGAGTTGGATTCGATCAACGAAGTTTTAAAGGAACTGTCTAAATATTTCTTCTATGTCGGAATCGGTTTTGCCCTCTTTGCGGCCCTGATGCTGGCAAACTTCATCGGCACCAGTATCACCTATAAAAAGCAGGAAATCGGGATCTTGCGGGCGATCGGCTCGCGCGGCAACGATGTGTTCCGTATTTTCTTTGCGGAAAGTTTCATCATCGCCATGATCAATTTTGTGCTGTCGGCCATTGGAGTATTTGTGGTGACCGGCGCGATCAATCTGTTCATCAGAGAGCGTGCGGGGCTTCTGGTCACGGTGCTGAATTTCGGTGTGCGGCAAGTGGTGTTGTTGCTGGCGGTCAGTTTGTTGGTGGCGTTTGTTGCCAGTTTCCTGCCGGTGAAACGCATCGCTTCGAAAAAACCTATTGATGCAATAAGGAATCGTTAGAATGAAAAATATCCTGGAAATGTTGGAGGCGACTTATCGTCGCCTCCCTGATAAAATTCTGTTTGCCGATGCGCAAAGAAGCGTAACAGCGGCGGAATTTACGCAAACGGCAAAAAACATCGGCACGGCAATCGCAGATAAGGGTTTTTCAAACCGCCCGGTCGCCGTTTTATGCGAGCGTTCGGTTACCTGCCTGGAAGCCATGTTCGGCGTGCTTTACAGCGGCAATTTTTATACGGTGATCGACGCGGAAATGCCGTGTGACCGGATCGGGAAGATCATTGCCGCTTTGCAGCCCGCGGCGATTTTAGCGGAAAAGAGCCTTTGGGAAAAAGCCGGGCAGATCCGATTTGACGGGGAA
>CACXFE010000054.1 GCA_902766855.1 Oscillospiraceae bacterium
GGGGTGGTATTGGCGGGGATAGAGTGCAGGCCGAAAATCTTTGATTTTCGAGCGAACGGCATCCCCGTCCAAGAGAGGGGCGACTTTGTCGACACTCTCGAAGACGCGCTCACATCGTGAGCGCGTCTTGGTTATTTTGAGATTCAGTTAATTTTGCCGTATAACGGGGTATCGCTGTCACGCTTGGGCTCTCTGGTCGGTGCCGAAACGGCGTTTGAGCGTTGCGAATCGCGGCGGCGGTTTCCTCCGCGTCTTCTGTCATCACGGCCATCGCGGCGGCGCCGGTCGTTTTTAGGCGGGCGCTGATCGCTTCCTTCGATCGAGATGAATACCCGGCGGGCATCTCCTTCCCCGTAAGAACTGGACTCTACGCCCTCAATGGCTTGAATGGCGGTATGGATCACGCGGCGTTCATACGGATTCATCGGTTCAAGACTTTTGCCTTTTCCGCTTTCCAACACTTGCGCCGCTACCCGGTTGGCAAGGGCAATCAGGGTTTCTTCACGCTTTTCGCGGTAATTGCCGATGTTGATGGTGATTTTGTAATAACCGCCGCCATTGTTCGCGGCAAGGCTGGTGAGGTATTGCAGGGAATCAAGCGTTTCGCCTCTGCGGCCGATCACAACGCCCAATCCTTCGCCGTCTAATAGAATCAGCGCGGCGTTTTCCTTTTTGGCAACCTTTACGCTGATGTCGGTGCAGCCTAATTTTTCAAGGATGTTTTTCAGATAGGCAACGGCGCGTGCCTCTTTGGAATCCGGCTCTAACGCCGCGGCGTCGATCGCTTCGCCATAGTCGGCCAAGGGGGATTCTTTTTGTGCCGCCGGTTTTTCCGAAACGGGTTTGGCTTTTTCTGCCGCCTGCGGTTTCTCATCGTTCTTCTTTTCGGTATTCTTGGGTTTTCCGGCATTTTTTTGCTTTGGTTCGTTATGATCCCGGTTTGGTTTTGCCGGTTTTACGGTTTTTTTGGTGTGTGCCGGGCGATCGGGCAGTTCCACATAAACCCGCACTTCCGCCTGTCTGCCGCCAAACAATCCCAGTGTTTTCTTTTTCGGGGTGGCAATCACTTCAAATTGAATGTCCGCATCGTCCGCGGCGTTTAAATTGGCAATCGCCTGCTCTTTTGCTTCGTCGATTGTATTTCCGAAGCCTCTTGCTTCTTTGATCAAGAATATTCTCCTCCTTATCCGTTTGTCGTTTCTTGGTCGTTCAGTTTTGACTGATTCAACTTTTTGATTTGGGTTTCTTCCAAATCATATTCTTTTGTTAATTCCTTGATGCGCTCGCGGGAGAGCATTTTATGCGGCCCGTAAAAATTCTGTACGCCCAGTTGCACCAATCCGCCGATCAGGGAAGAGCAAGCCCAGTAGAACGCCACGCCGCCGGGCAGGGTGAAACCGATCAGCAGAGAGATCAGCGGCATGGTGAGCATCATGCCCGCCATGTTCGGCGCGTCGGGATTGATCTTTTTCTGCATCATCATGGAAAGTAAACTGGTGAACATCTGCGAGAGAAACGCAATAATCGGCATGATCCAGATCTTTTGCGCATCATGGAAAATATCAAAAGAGAATTTGGGTGTCTGGGTTAAATCAATGCCGAAGAACGAGTAATCCACATGGGTTTTTTGATCGGCCTCGATGATCGAGTTCCAATCCTCTTCGATCTTGGCATAGTCTTTCTCGGATAAAATTTCTTGAACGATGTTCGGATCGTCGCGCAGAATACGGATCAGTTTCAACTGGTTGTTCGCGCCTCTGCCGGAACTTTTCGTCCATGCGATCTTTTCAACGAACTCGTCATACCGATCGCTGTCACTCTTTTTTAAATCTTCCATCGCGGAGGAAATCGCGTCTGACACATGGGTGACCTTGGTATTATCCGCTTTCGCCATATAGGTGAGAGGGGAGAGGATGATCGCGTAAATGCTGAACAACAAAATCATGCGCACAATCATCGGGAGGCATCCGCCCGACATGGAAACGCCTTCCTCCTGATAGAGTTTCTGCATGGCTTCGCTGTATTTTTGGCGATCGTCGCCGTAACGCTTTTTCAGATCGTCTAACTTCGGTTTGATCCGGGTTTGCTGGACCGAGGATTTTTGACTTTTAATGCTGAGCGGAATCAACACCAGATTGATAAACAGGGTGAACATAAACACCGCCGCAGCGAAATTTCCGCCGAACAGGTCGGACAAGAAACTCATAACATATCCAAGCGGAATATTGATGATATTGAAAATTGATTGCATCTATGCACCGTCCATTCTTGCCGCAAAAGCGGCGCCGGTTATTCTTAAAATTTGTTGTGCCGCTTTTTTTCGGGCACGGGATCATATCCGCCTTTACAAAGCGGATTACAGCGCAGAATGCGCCAGACCGCTAACGCGGAGCCCACAAATAAACCGCGTTTCTCGATCGCTTCGATCGCATAGGCGGAACAAGTGGGGGTGAAACGGCAGCATGGGATTTTCTGCGGCGATAGCCGTTTCTGATAAAATCGGATCATGCCGATCACGATGTTACTGATCGGTCTCATTTTCATGGTAGACCCCCGCCGCCGTTAATTGATTTTTTAACTGGACCTGCACGGCGGTGCTTTTGGCTTTCAGCACCCTTGCCCGTGCAACCAGCACAAGATCCACCCCCGGGGTGATATGAGGCAGGCATTCCCTGAACGCCGCCGTCAAAACCCGCTTGGCACGATTGCGGCAAACGGCGCCGCCGAGTTTTTTCCCGGCGGTGATCCCGAGGCGGACGCGTTTTTGTTTTGTTCTTACCAAATAAAGAACAAAAAATGGTGTGACATAACTTTTCCCGCGGGTATAGGCGCGGCGAAATTCATAGTTCTCCTTTAACTTGATTACAATACTCATCGTCGTAATAAAAGGAAAAGCCACATGGAAGTGGCTTTAATATGTCAACTGCTTTCTGCCTTTTGCTCTGCGACGGGCGAGCACTTTGCGGCCGTTGGATGTTGCCATTCTCTTCAAGAAGCCGTGCTCCTTCTTGCGATGGAGTTTTTTCGGCTGATATGTCCTTTTCATTCTTGAACCCTCCTTAATTTCAAACACATAAGGTCGATCCGTCATGGCATAAAAAACGGATAGCCTGTCAATTTTAGATTATAACCTAAATTCTATATGAATGTCAATAAAAATCTTGAAAAAATTTATTTTAGTTGAAAATTTTTCCGTTTTATATTATGATAATAATGTTTGATAAGAAAAATATCTTGCATGGAGAACGGAATCATGGCAAAAAGAAGAACAAGAAGGCAACAGGCAATTTTAAAACGCAGAATTTTTTTAAGCATTTGCGCCGTATTGTTGGTGATCCTCATCGGGATGATCGCGCTGGCGGTACACACTTTACAGAAGGGGGACAAGCCTTCCGGCGGGAAGCCTGCCTCTTCCGCAACGGAATCGACTGCCAGTAAACCTATTCCCGAAACCACCGTGACGGTGGTGAACACCGGGGACATCATGGTACACAGCACGCAGTTGGACGGCGCCCGCGTTGCCGGAACGGGCGATTATGATTTCAGCGCCTTTTTCAAAGCGGCGGCCCCTTATTTTCAGGCGGCTGATCTTGCGGTCGCCAATTTGGAAGTCACATTCGGAGGGACCGAATCGGGCAAATTCAGCGGATACCCCGCTTTTAATACGCCCGATAGCCTTGCCGATGTGATCAAGAACGCGGGGCTTACTTTTTTGGTCACTTCCAATAATCACTGTTATGATACCGGCCTGTTTGGTTTAAAGCGCACGGCACAGGTTTTAAAATCCAAAGGGATCGAGTTTGTAGGCACCAAAGAAACACCGGAAGATCCCACTTTTATTGTGAAAGAACTCAACAATATCAAAATCGGTATTGCCAACTATACCTATGAAACCGATGGGCAAATGGCGGGCAGAAAATATCTGAACGGCGCCATCATCGCCCAAGAAGCCAATGCGTTGGTCAATTCCTTCTCTTATCAGCATATTGAGGATTTTTATTCCGAGGCGGACAGTGTGATTGCCTCCATGAAGCAGGAAGGCGCGGAGTACATCGTCTTTTATATGCACTGGGGCAATGAATATCAAACTTCGCCCTCCACCTGGCAGAAAACCATTGCCCAGCAACTTTCCAATCGCGGGGTGAACATGATCATCGGCGGGCATCCGCATGTGATCCAGCCGATCGAACGGATCCATCCCGAAGGCGGGGAGGGAAGCACAGTGTGCGTGTATTCGCTCGGCAACTGTATTTCCAACCAGCGGCAGGAATTGATGGACAGTTGCCCCTCCGGCCATACGGAAGACGCGATGCTGTTTTCCTTTACGCTCACCAAAAATCAAAACGGCGTTGCGTTGACCGGGCTTGACCTGATTCCATCCTGGGTTGATAAATACCGTGGCGGAAGCGGGTATCAATACACGCTGTATCCGCTGGAAAGCCCCGATGCCGCCGCTGAAAAATACGGCCTTACCGGCACGGCACTGACCAAGGCTAAAAAATCATATGATCGCACCAAAGCGATCGTAGCGGCGGGACTGACCGAATGCCAGCAGGCGATCGGGTGCCAGGTTACATTCCAACAATAAGGCAAGAAATCATCAGTTTTACAAAGCCGCGTTTATTTGTCAAAATTTCTTGTTCAAAAAGCCAAAATTATAAAAAATCAAAACCTTTTCTTGACGGAAATGAGTGTTTTTGTTATAATAAAA
>CACXFE010000055.1 GCA_902766855.1 Oscillospiraceae bacterium
AAATATCATTCTGCCATATCTTCTATTATGAAATCCTTTTCAACAACAAATCAGGCCGATGCTCCATTTCAGAAGCATCGGCCTGATTGAATTTTATTTTTTTCACTTTCGCCATGGAAAAAGGACGCGCCAAACCCTACCGAAACCGCCGGCAGGCACGATTTAATCGGCAGACCATACAAACTCCGTTCCTTTGCCGTAATTGCTGTGGGTAGGTTTTGCAGGCAGGAGCCTTCCCGGTATTCTTCCTTTTATTCTGCCAAGTTTTGAAACGGCTATTCAACCGTCAGTTCCTTAATGGATCGGAGTTGATAATCCACATTTTTTAACAACTGCGGATTTTTCAGTGCAACCGCCGCCCCCTTCACCACGCTATGCGTGGGGTCTTCCAACAATCGCACCTGTATTCCGAGATAACGGCTGATGCGCTCTGTCAAACCGTATAAAAGCGCGCCGCCGCCGGCGAGATACATCCCGTCCTCCGTAATATCCGAAACCAGATCGGGATCGGTTTTGTTCAAAACCTGCCGGATCGCGCCGCAGATCGTATCAATCGGTTCCTTGATCGCTTCGTACACTTCGCCCGATGAGATTTCAAAACTTTCAGGCAGCCCGGAAAACACATTCCGGCCTTTTGCGATCACCGCAATTTCCACTTCCCGCTTGATTGCCGATCCGATCTTGATCTTGATCATTTCAGCCGTAAGCGGCCCGATTTCTACATTGTATTCCCGGCGGATATGCCGCATGATCTGCGCATCCAGATCCGAAGACGCCGTTTTGAAAGACTCGCACGCCGCGATGCCGCCCAAAGAAATAACCGCAATGTCCGTGGTTCCGGCGCCGATGTCTACAATCAATGTCCCGCGCGGTTTTGAAAAATCCAGCCCCAATCCGAAAGCGATCGCAAGCGGGGCTTCGATAACCGTGACATTGCGTCCGCCCGCCGCCTCTACCACATTGGAGAGAGAGTGATGCTGCAATTCGGTCAGTCCCGCGGGCAAGGTGGCAATGATGCGCGGGCGCATAATGCGATTGCCAAACGCCTGTTTCATATAGTTTTTCAGCATCATTTCGGTAAGATCGTAATCCGCGATCGCGCCGTGTTCGATCGGAGAAACACAAACCAGGCTTTCCGGCGTTCTGCCCAGCGTTTGTTTGGCCTTTTCTCCAAAATAAACGGGCTCCCATGTTTCGCTGTCCACCGTGACCACATTCGGTTGTTCCAGCACCACTTTGGAACTGGAAAAAAGCACGGTTTTGGAAGAGCCTAAATCAATGCCGATATCGGTTGCCATTTATTGCACCTTCTTTTCCTTTTTCTTGGGATAGGTGATCAGCGCCGTAACACAGAACACCGCCTCCGCGCCCGCGGCGATCAATTCCGCCGCGCAGGCATCCAGCGTATAGCCGGAAGTTTTAATATCATCCACCAGTAAAAACACTTTCCCGTCCACCTCTTTGGGGCAGCGGTACAGCCCTTTTACATTGTTTTGCCGTTCTTTAAACCCTAAATCATGCTGTGCGCATTTTGTATACCGGGTGCAAACCAATGCATCCCGATCCACCGGCAGGCGTAAAAGCCCGGCCAGTTCCGTTGCCAACAATCGCGCCGGATTCTGGCCGCGAAGGTACTCTTTTCGCGGGTCCATCGGAACAAAACACACTGCGTCAAACCGGATTTCGCGGTAGACACTTCGCACGCAAAGCGCCATTTGCCCGGCAAAATAGCGGGAAGAGCCGCGGCAACCGCGAAATTTGAAACGCGCCATGGCATTGCGCGCCGTTCCTTCATTGATAAAAGGCGCCACACATCCATCAAAACGAAACAAGCGGCTTTTACAAACGCAATCCTTTTTCGGCAACCCGCAGCGATTGCACCGCTTGGCCGGATCACACCGCTCGATCATCTCTCTGCAAAACGGGCACAACCACTCTTTTTCCCCGATTAGTTCGCCGCATGCGGCACAGGTTTTCGGGTAAAAAGCCGCCAACGCGGTTTTAAAAAGCGCCTTCATATGAAGCATTCTCTTTCAAAAACTCCCGCAAAAGGGTGTAGCGCAGTGTTTTTTTATCATTGGCCGCCATTTCTTCCCACAATCGCTCGCTTCCTACCGCGATCAACAGTTTTTTCGCCCGGGTGACCGCCGTATAAAGCAGATTGCGATAGCGCAGTTTCTGCGGGATTTCAAAAAGCGGCAGGATCACGCAATCATATTCACTGCCTTGGCTTTTATGCACGGTTACGGCATAGGCCAGTTCCAACTGACCGATATCTTCGGAATAGTAGGTGACCACACGGTCATCAAACCGCACTTTCAAAATACCGCCGCGTTTATCAATATCCGTGATGCTCCCGACATCGCCGTTAAAAACACCCGTGCCGGTTTCTCCATTATCCCGTATATAAGGCAAATCATATTGATTTTTGATCTGCATCACCTTATCCCCCAAGCGAAGGCTGAACCCCTTAAAATTCATCTGGGGTTGTCCTTTTTTTAAGGGATTGAGCGCTTCTTGCAGAATGTTATTCAGATTCACGCTGCCGGTTTCCAGCATCCGCGAAGGGCACAACACCTGAATATCACGGATCGGATCAAACCCATAGGCTTTCGGCAACCGCTCGCTTACCAGTTCCAGCACCGTGCGGCACACTTCCTCCCGTGAACCGCGCTTCAAAAAATAACAATCCGATTCTTTGGCGGAAAAATCAGCGCGTTCCCCGCCGATGATCGCGTGCGCATTATTCACGATCATACTTTCCTGCGCCTGCCGGAACACCTTTTTCAGCCGGATGGAAGGGAAAAGTTCCGAAGTTAAAAGATCGTTTAAAACATTGCCCGCGCCGATACTCGGGAGTTGATCCGAATCCCCGACTAAAATGATCCGGCAGGAAAGCCGCAGGGCTTTCAAGAGATGATCGAACAAAATCGCGTCGATCATCGAGGCCTCGTCTACAATCAGCACATCGCAGGTCAGGGGATTTTTCTCATTCCGGGCAAACTCCTGCTTGTCCTCCCCGCCCCATTCCACTTCCAGCAGGCGATGGATGGTTTTGGCGTCGCGCCCGGTCAATTCAGTCATGCGTTTGGCGGCTCTGCCCGTCGGTGCGGCCAGTTCCAATTCCAGCCCCCGGTTTTCAAACAATTTGATGATCGCGTTCAGTGTGGTGGTTTTCCCCGTTCCGGGGCCGCCGGTCAAAATCAGGATGCCGCTTATAAACGCCTCCGAAATCGCGCGGCGTTGTAATGCCTCAAAACGGATTCCCAAGCGGTTTTCCACATGATCGATCTCCAACTCATCCACCGTGACACTGCGATCAATATATCGTTTAACCGCCATCATCCGGGCGGCAATGTGTTCCTCCGCGTCGTAGTAAGCCGGAATGGACAGATACTCCGCTCCACACACCGTTTTACTTTTTAAGCGAAAACAGTCAAGCAGGCGGTTACAGCAGCTTTCCGCCACCGCTTTCTCGCATTCCAGCAACCGGCAGGAAACTTCGATGAATTTATCCCGCGGCAAGCAGGTATGCCCATTTGCCAAATTTTTGCGCAGTACATATTCAAGCCCTGCCGAAATGCGGAGTTCGCTGTCTTTTTCAAAATGCAGATCAGCGGCAATGTCTTCCGCCAGTTCAAAACGGAAACCGATTTCTTCCTCGCACAACGCATAGGGGTTTGCTTTGATCGTATCGATCGAGCGATCCCCGAACCGGCGAAAAACGGCAAGACAGCGATCGGGCGATACATTGTATTTGGAAAGCATCAGCATAATATCCCGCACGCCGTATTGCTTCTTATACTCTTCGGAAATTTCAAGTGCCCGCCGAATGGAAATTCCTTTGATCACGGTAAGGGCTTTCGGATCGTTTTGAATTGTGTCCAGTGTGTCCGCGCCGAATCGCTCCACCAAGCGCTGCGCGGTGGCGGGGCCGATCCCCCGGATCGCACCGGAAGACAGATATTTTAAAATCGCGGCGGCGTTTTGCGGGGTTTTCCGCTCGAACTGCTCCACCTTGAACTGCGGCCCGTAGGACGGATGAACTGTGAAAGCCCCGTAAAAATCGGCCGCGTCCCCTTCATTTAAAAAAGGAAGCGTGCCGACGACTGTGATCTCTTCCCCGCCGGCATTCACTTCCGCAACTGTATAATAATTGCCCTCATTCCGATAGGTGATTTTTTCCACCATCCCGGTTACAACCGTTTTGTTTTCCGTTTCTTCCATTCCGCCACCGTCCTGTGCGACCGCTATAAAAATTGCTTGAATTGTTCTATATTACAAAATACCATCTGGTGGCGTTTGGCCGCGTCTGAACAACGGCGGCGATCTTCTTCACACAATCCCGTATCCAGCGCGATCACGCAATCCGCGTAAGAACACCCCATCCATGCGCGCTGCTCCGCGGCAAAACTGATTTGTTCTTCCGGATTTTGGTGATTCAACACGATCACAGAATAGGTCAAACCACGCTTTTTCGGTGTACGCCAAAACAATCTGACCGCGTGCAAAAACTCTGCCAGACCTAACATGGAAAGCATTAAAACGATCGCCAAAAGTATGTATTTCATCATCTTCACCCCGTATCAATATATGCGGGGGAAAGATTTTCGCCACGGTTTCCGGCAAAAAAGCCGAAAACCGCGCCTATTCTGTAATTTTCACCGTTGTACTGTAAGAGCCGACCTGCCAGATATTATGGTAGGTATCCGATTTCACCGTAACCATGACCGTATGCTCCCCGGCCGCTTTATCCGCAAGATCCGCCACCGCGTAAAGTGCCGTATCTTTTAAGCCGTTAATCACCGCTTTCGGCCCGCAGATCCTGATATTGCGGATCACGCTGTCATTTTTAGCGGAAAGCCCCGATCCGAGATTTTCAAACCGAATATCGGAAAGGGTGAAAACCTTTTCGGCATATCCCGATGTATCAATGGTGACGCGGAAGTTCTCGATCGTGTCAAGCAGGCGCACACCGTCCGGCAATTTTGCCGGCACATCGAATGTATGAGAAGAGGTGGAAATCCCCGTAATATCAATAGCGGAAAGGGTAATCTGTGTGATTTTATCAATGGTCGCGGGCGTTCCGATGACCGTGACCGTATCGTGATCCACCGTATAAAGAATACTGTTTTTCGAGAACCCGGAAGGCAAATTGCTGAAATCTGCCACCACCGGCACCGTAACCCGTTTGGAAATCGGCACGGTGACTTTGGCGCTGGTAAAACTCAATGTGAGATTGGTCAATTCGATTTGTTCACCCGCTTCGTCATACAAGCGGATCTCCGCGTCAAAACTTTCGCTGGCGCTTAAAGTGGTGTTGACCGCGGCATATGCCACCGCATTCTCGATTTTATTGATCACCGTCCGTGGGCCTTTCACCGTCAGGGTATCGCTCTCGGTCCCGCTGACAACCGCTGTTTCCGCAATCAGCCCTTCGGTCGCGGTTGCACCTTCGGCAACCGCCTTGACCGTGAAATCTTTGGTTTCCACATAGTCCACCGTGACATCCACCGTTGCAGGGGTAACGCTCACGATTTCATACCCGGTCACCGCGGTGCCCTTTGCCCCGGTTACTTCCAGTTTGTAATCCCCCGGTTCATTGATCGCCGCGGCAGAAGCATAGACATAAAAATCGGTGGATTTCAACGCGCTGACCACATAACTCGGCCCGTCGACCGTTACGCTGAACTTTTGAGAAGATAAATCCCCGATGATTTCCATCCCGTTTTCCGAAACAAAAGTATTTTCCAGGTTGATATTGATCGGAATATCGGTAAAGGTTCTTTCAATATCCGGGTTTTGGCTGATCATGATCACCAACCAGAACACAAACGCCGCCACAACCGAAAACGGAATGGTAAACCGCTTGTTTTCAAACAATTTCCGCAAGGCATGTGCACCGAACAGTTTATTCTTCGCTTGCATGATCGGCGCCTTCCTTTCCGTTGGATTTCTTTTTCCGATTCGTCAACCGCGCCCACAGGCGTTGCCCGGTACTGCGTTTTTCATCCGTCAAAAGCAGTTTTTTCAATTCTTCGCCGGCGGAAATGGCATTAAAGCCACGCTGAATCCGTCCATTGGACACAATGGAGATCGTTCCGGTTTCTTCCGACACTACAATCACAACCGCGTCGGAATTTTCCGTCATCCCGATGGCGGCACGGTGACGGGTGCCTAATTGAGAACTGATGTCTTCCCGCTGTGTCAGCGGCAAAATACAACCGGCGGCGTAAAACCGCCCGTCCCGGATGATCAATGCCCCGTCATGCAATGGGGACTTCGGGAAAAAGATATTCCCCGCCATCTGCACCGAAGGCTCCGCGTTGATCACGGTGCCTGTGGCAATGATTTCTCCAAGTTGGCTTGCGCGTTCAAACACAATAAGGGCGCCGGTTTTGCTTTCCTGCATGCCGCCCGCGGCACGGCTGACAATATCAATACAGTCGCTTAGCGGATCATTCCCGGTGGCAAGCCCCGGCGTATTGACCAGTTTGGTGTGCCCCACCCGCTCGAGAATACGGCGCAATTCGGGTTGAAAAATAATCGCCACCGCGATGATGATATAATCTACAAAACGCGACAAGATCCACTTCATGGTAACCAAATTCCACCAGTTAGCCACAAAATACACCGCAAAGAGGATCACGAGCCCTTTGGCCAACTGGCCTGCCCGTGAATCCCGCATAAACCCGATGGCCTTATAAATGATAAAGGCCATCAGGATAATATCAATCAGATCAAAGGGGATCCGCATGCTGGCAACCGCATACACGATCTGATAAAAGAAAGAGGAAATCGCATTCCATATGCCGCCCAATCTCAACATTCCTTTGCTTTTTCATTACTTATATTTTAACATACTCTTTTCTCTCAATCAATAGAAAAGTTCAGTTTTTTCACAGTTTTTTATAACTTTTTACCGCGCGGAGCAATGCGCTGATTTCCGCCGGTGCCGTGAAAACGGATACCGACGCCCGCACGGCACCCCGGTCGATAGTCCCCAACGCGCGATGCGCCGCCGGCGCGCAATGCAAACCCCCGCGAACAGCAATCCCTTTTTCGTTTAAATATGCCGCTGTTTCCTCGCTTGTGTGCCCGGGCACATTGAAAGAAACCACCGGCGCGTAATTCCCCCGTTTGAAGGAAGGCGCGATCCGCTCCATTCCGGGCACTTCGGCAAGTCCGTTATACAGCCGCTCGCAAAGATCCGTTTCATGGGCATAAATCGTCTCCGTCCCTCTCGCGGCAACAAAATCAATCCCGGCGGCAACCCCCATAGCCAGCGCGGGAGAAAGGGTGCCGCTTTCCAGGCGCTCGGGCAGATTTTGCGGCTGAAACAGGTCGGCCGAGTTCACCCCTGTCCCGCCTTCGATCAACGGGAAAGCGATCGGCTTTTCACACAATAACAGCCCGATGCCCATCGGCGCATACAACCCTTTATGCGGCGCCACACACAGGTAGTCGATCCCCATTTGCCGCATATGAATCGGCAAAACGCCTGCCGCCTGCGCCGCATCCACCGCAAAAGGAACGCCTTTTGACCGGCAGAGTTGCCCAATCGCCGCGATCGGCAAAATTTTCCCCGTTACATTGGACGCCATCGTGCAGATCACCAATGCCGTATCCGCGGTGATTGCCTGCCGGAATGCTTCCAGCGTGACCGCGTCATCCTGCGATACCGCCACGGTTTCGATCCGTACCCCACGCGATGCCAGCGGGCGCATCACGGCGTTGTGCTCTAAATTCGAAGTTACCACCCGATCCCCCGGTTTGGTAATTCCCTTGATCACGCAGTTGATACTATGGGTACAGTTGAGCGTAAAAACAACCGCTTCCGGGCCGGAAGCCCCGAAAAAAGCCGCCGCTTTTTCCCGCGCGGCATACATCTGTTCCGCCGCTCGCAGAGAAAAAGTATGCCCTCCCCGCCCCGGGTTGGCCGAGAATTCCCGCAGCCCGCGTTCAACCGCGCGAAAAACGGCCGCCGGCTTTTGCCGGGTGGTAGCGGCATTATCCAAATAAATCAAAATGCTCACCTCGCAAAATAAAACAGGAAGCCTTCCGCATGGATAGCGGAAAGCCCCCGGTTCATGTTTCTTTGATCCCGAATGTCTTGATCCCTGCTTTTTTCAAAAGGGCAAGCGCCGCCTCCGTATCCCCTGTTACAGCGATTCCGTAACCGCAGCCGGCACCGCCGAAATTGCGCGCGATCTTCGCCTGATAGCCGGCCTTTCTTAACAAATCGCGCCCTTTGATCGCATAGGTGATCGTACCGGTTTCAATCATCGTTTGTTTCATCTTATTCACTCCAAATGCGAAAGGCAATACCCCGGTAAAACCGAGGTGCTGCCCGGTCTGTTGAAAAACCAAAATCAACAACTTTGCGCCGTTTTCGGCGCCATTTTTGTTTTTCCGGCGACAGGTGCGTCGGAAAAACTCCTTACAAGCGAAAACCGCTTTTTTGGCGGTTTTCAAGGGCACTGGGGTGGTATTGGCGGGGATAGAGTGCAGGCCGAAAATCCCCGATTTTCGAGCGAGCGGCATCCCCGTCCAAGAGAGGGGCGACTTTGTCG
>CACXFE010000056.1 GCA_902766855.1 Oscillospiraceae bacterium
GTTTGGTTTGTCGTAATTCTATTCTACCAGAGATTCATATGAACTTCTATTTTTTTCAAAGTGTTGCACTTGATAGTATAACTCACCAAATAAAGAAAAAGCACTTTCGGCAAAAGCCGAAAGTGCTTCGTTTTTATGGGTGCTTTTCACAGTGTAAAGTCGCGTTTTTTCGGTTACGGTCTGCCGCCGCGACCACCCATGCCGCCGCCGAAACCGCCACCGCCCATATTACCGCCGCCCATGCCGCCGGAGCCGTTGGAATAAGTGGTGCCGGAGAGGGTGATCGTGTCGGAGGTCGAGCCGATGGTGAGGGTGTAGGTGCCGCCGCTGACAATGGAAGCATTACTTAAAATCACACAGGAGAAGGCTTGATCCGCCGTGTGAGAAAGAACAACTTTGCCCGAAGAATCGGTCAATTTGATCTCTGTGTCCGCGCTTTGTGTCGAGCAGCAGTAGAGAATCGCGCCTTGGGTGGTGGAAGTGCTGAAATTCTGTGCCATTGAGGCGGCGCCTGTTCCAATGAAGGTTCCGCCGGAAATGGTGCCGGTGCTGTCGAAATCCAGAATGGAGGTATCGCCGCTGTTGGCGCCCGAAACCGTGACTGTGCCGCCGGTGATGGAAATACTGCCGTTGGCGTCAACCCCGTCGCCGCCTTGCCGGATCGTGGTGTTGCCGCCGGAAATCACGATTTTGCCGGTGGAACTGCTGAACGAGCCCATGCCCGGTCTGCCGCCCTGTGCGGAAGAATCACCGCCGCCTGCCGCGTTCAGCCCGTCATCGCTTGCGGTAACAGAAATCGTGCCGCCTTTGATATACGGATTGGTGGCTTCCAACCCTTCGTAACTCTTGGTGACGGTCAATTTGGTGGAAGATCCGGAAATGGCAAGGTCGGTATCGGCGTGTATGCCGTCATCCCCCGAAGACAAGGTGTAGGTGCCGCCTTCTATGGTCACGGTGCCGTTGGAATGAATACAGTCGTCTTTGGAATTTATGGTAAAAGTGCCGCCTTTGATATAAATATCCGAACCGGCTTTCAGCCCTTTGTAGGATTCCGAAGAAGAGGAAAGCGAAGCCGAACTTCCGCCGCCGGCGGTGACGGTCAGCGCCACGGCCTCCGCGTTGATGACGGTTTCGGCCTGGATGCCGTCGTTCCCGGCGGTAATGGTCACCGTGCCGCCCGCCAGATAAACATACCCTTTTTGCGTATCCTCGGTATTGTCCGAGCGAATGCCATCGCTTCCGGCGGTGATTTTTACGGTGCCGCTGCCGATCTTAACGCAGTCTTTGCCGTTCAACCCCACATTTTTGGCTGAAACCGTGATTGTGCCCGAAGCGATGATCAGATCATCTTTGGAAACGATGCCGTGCTTATAGTTGCCGTTGACGGTTAAGGCGCCGCTGCCGTTCACGGTCAGATCCGCTTTGCTGAAAACAGCCGCATCGAGGGTGGAATTATTGTCCGTGATCGAGTAGGAGGAGCCATCCGACAAGGTATTGGTGGTGCCGGCGGCAAGCGTAATCGTCACTTTATCGGCGCTTCGCACATAGATTGCCGGCCCGGCGCTGTTTTGAATGGTTACGCCGTTCAGGATCAGATTGACATCGGCGTCGGCCGCGTCGATCAGCACCATGGTATCGGTTTTGGTGCCGGACAAGGTATAATTGCCGCCCGAAGTGATCTGATAGGTCGAATCGCTGTCGGAAAGGTTTACCGCTTTGCCGGAATCGGCGGAAGAAGCCGTGGTGTCGTCGCTGTCAAACCCGAACTCCATGCCGCTGGTGTCCGCGGTGGAGATAGAATCGGTGGATTCCCCGCCGGAAGCGGTGTTGATTTTTCCGCAGCCGCTTACAATCAAAGCAAGGGAAAGGATAATCGCTGATAATATCATGGTTTTTTTCATCAAAATCGCACTCCTTTTCGGTGGTTTGCCTTGATTATAGCAGGCGAAACTAAAATGAACTTAAAAGCAGGAAAAAAGTTTTAAAATTGTTTTCGCAGTTTTTCCAGCGCCGATTTTTCAATGCGGGAAACATAACTGCGCGAAATGCCGAGGCGATGTGCAATATCCCGCTGCGTGAGTTCGTCCCGGCCGTTCAAACCGTAGCGCATTTCGATAATGATTCGCTCGCGTTCCTCTAAACACACCGGGAGCACCACTTTCAGGCGCTCCAATTTCAGTTTGGTATCCAGTTCTTCGGTAATGTCGTTTTCGTCCGCGATCACATCGATCAAAGTCAGGGCGTTGCCGTCTTTGTCTGTGTCGATCGGATCGCTGATCAGCACGTCCTGCGCCGTTTTTTTGCGGTTGCGAAAGTACATCAGGATCTCATTTTCAATACAGCGGGAAGCATAGGTGGCAAGGTGCGTGCCTTTGGCGCTTTGATAGGTTGAAACGGCTTTGATCAGCCCGATGGTGCCGATGGAAATCAAATCGTCCTGATCGGCGCCGGCGTGGTAATATTTTTTTACAATATGCGCCACCAGCCGCAAATTATGCTCGATCAGCCGATCCCGCGCCGCCATATCACCGCCGCGGCTTTTGAGCAGCAGTTCCTCTTCCTCTTTGGCGGAAAGCGGCGGCGGAAAAGATCCTGCCCCCGTAACATGCAGTGCAAAATAATACAGGTTTGCCGCCAGTTTTAACAACATATTCCAGAACATAACCATTCCCCCAACATACAGATAATTCAATATATGCGAAGAAACGGTTTTTCAGACGGGGTAAAAGCCTGCCCGGTCAAAGAGAATAATAAAAATCAGCGGTAACGGGAGGCCCCTGTTACCGCTGCCGTTTTTCAAAGGGTGAGCGCCCGGTCAAAGCAGAGTTTTCCCGAATTGATAGGCCGCTTCCAAGTCGGCAGGGTTTTGCCCGGCTTCCCCGATGTCATTCAACCCGCCGCGGAAAAGCGATCCTTCCAAGGCTGCTTCTTCAAAACAATCCACCCAGCCTTGAAGGCCGTTCAGCGCCTTTTCGGGAACGGCTTCCTCATCCTCCGCCGCGACCGACAGCATATAAACATGGCGGAAGCGGTAATCGGTGGTATAAAGCGGGTTGCAGCGATCCAGCAAAGTCTTCATCTGGCCGCTCATTTCATAATAATAAATGGGCGTGGCAAAAACCAGGGTATCGGCGTTTTTCACTTTTTCGGCAATCGCGACCGCATCGTCTTTGATCACGCATTTCTGCGTTTTCAGGCACGCAAAGCAACCTTTGCAAAATTGAAGTTCTTTCTGTTTCAGGCTGATTTGCTCCACTTCGTGCCCGGCTTCTTCGGCACCGCGCGCTACTTCCGCGGCCAGTCGGTCGGAATTGCTTTTGGCACGAAGGCTGGTCGTGATGATCAAAATTTTGCTCATGCCATGTTCTCCTTCATAAACGCTTCTATTTTGTCAAACGGGATCGCGTTGGTTTTGCCGCCGTCATACAAATCGGTATGGGAAGCACCGGGGATCAGATACAGTTCTTTGTTTGCCGCGTAGGGGTTGCCTTTTACCATGTTGGCGTATGCGTCTTTGCCGAAATAGCAGGAATGTGCTTTGTCCCCGTGAAGGATCAAAACCGCCGAGCGGATTTCATTTGAATATTGCAGGATTGGCTGATTGAGAAAGGATTCGCAACCGATCACATTCCATCCGCCGTTGGAGTTTAAAGACCGTGGATGATACCCTCGCTTGGTTTTATAATAATCATAATAATCTTTCACAAAGTAGGGCGTTTCTTCCGTGACGGTTTCCACCACGCCCCCGCCGAGTTGGTATTCGCCGTTTTTCAAATCTTCCAGCCGCTGTGCGCACAGGGCGGCTTTCTTTTGGTAACGGGCTTCTTCGCTGTCTTCGGCGTCAAAATATCCCTTCGCGTTGACGCGGGTCATGTCATACATGGTCGAGGCGACCGTCGCTTTGATGCGGGTATCCAGCGCCGCGGTGTTGATGGCCATGCCACCCCATCCGCAAATGCCGATGATCCCGATCCGTTCGGGATCGACGCGCTCGCAAAGGGAAAGAAAATCCACCGCCGCCATAAAATCCTCGGTGTTGATGTCGGGCGACGCCATAAAGCGCACATTGCCGCCGCTTTCCCCGGTGAAGGACGGATCAAAAGCAATCGTTAAAAAACCGCGCTCCGCCATGGTCTGCGCGTAAAGTCCGGAGCATTGCTCTTTCACGGCGCCGAACGGGCCGCTGACAGCGATCGCCGGGAGTTTGCCTTCTGCATTTTTCGGGAAATACATATCCGCCGCCAGCGTGATGCCGTAGCGGTTGACAAAAGTCACTTTGCAATGCTCTGTTTTGTCGCTTTTCGGAAATGTTTTGTCCCATTCGTTTGTAAGAGACAGAGATTCCTGGTTGATCATGGGCTTGCCTTCCTTTCAAAAGTACTGATGTTTGAAACGATGGTTTGGGAAAATGTCAACGCGGCGGAGCCGCTCATCACTTTGCGAAGCAAATCATCATGCATGACCCGCCGGCAGGCGATCATAGTTGATTTTCGCGAAAGCGAAAATCACTCCCACTCAATCGTGGCGACGGGCTTCGGTGAAAGATCGTACAACACGCGGTTGACGCCCTTTACTTCTGCTAAAATGCGGTCGGTAATGGTGTGCAGAAGCGGATAAGGAATTTCTTCGATGCTGGCCGAAGTCGCGTCGATCGAGTTAACGGCACGAAGAATGACCGGCCATTCGAAGGTGCGCTTGCCGTTTTTGATGCCGGTACTCTTGAAATCGGGGATCACGGTGAAATACTGCCATACTTTGCCTTCCAGTCCGTTTTTGGCAAATTCTTCCCGTAAAATTGCATCGGCTTCCCGCAAGGCTTCCAGCCGATCACGCGTGATCGCACCGACACAACGCACTCCCAGTCCCGGCCCCGGGAAGGGTTGA
>CACXFE010000057.1 GCA_902766855.1 Oscillospiraceae bacterium
TTCTTCTATATATCGTTCGGGAACGAGTTTTTAAAAAATCGAAGCGAGAAAACAAAGCGGGATATGATCAGCGATATTCCGAAGGCGGCACGCCTACCGATCGTTTAAAAGCGGCGCTGAAATAGTTCTGCCCGGAAAATCCGAGGGTTTCGGATACCTCGCGCACTGAAAGCCCTTGCTGCAGCATGGATTTTGCCTGCATCATTTTCAGTTCCGTGAAATAGGCGTGGATTCCGAGGGAAGTGTAGCGCAAAAAAATGCGTTTCAATGTGGAAAGGCTTACATTGGCGATACGGGCCAATTCCGCATTGGTGGGATTGGTGTTTAAATTTTGCTCCATGTATTTTACCACGGTTTCAAACAATACGGTTTCTTCGTTTTGCAGGCGAGGCTCATTCGGAGTATGGTGCAGGCATTCGAGGAGGAAAAGATCCAAGGTATAAGCAAACCGTGCAAAGGCGGATGCGGTATTGCCGGAACAGTCGTAAGGGTTAAGACCCGGCCCGTTTTCTGCGATCTGTGCCAACAAGGCATCAATCAACGGCCGTTCGGCATTTCCGGTGTGGAACATCATTTGCTCTAACTTTGCAGCCCTTTCCCCGGAAAGATTAAACGAGATGACTGTGTAGGTGGGCGTCGTTCCGTCTTCCGACCAGATGCGATGGAATTCATTAGGTTTGTGAAAAATAATATCTTTGGCACTCAATTTGTGAATGATGCTGCCGGCGGTGATGCCGACCGTTCCGTCGTTTACATAGACCAGTTCCCAAAAGTTGTGCGATTCTCCAGGATAATGAAAATCCTGCTCTCTTGTAACGGTGAAAGCGGTGTGGATACCGTCTACATGAATATAGTCATCTGTTTTTCGCATATTTTCCTCCAAATGAACCGATTCCGTATATAAATGGACTGATTTTCTATATCATCTATGGTTTTAAACCAGTATAATCATATCATAAAAAAATGAAAAAGGAAAGGTTTTATGGTGATAATATGAAAAAATTCAATGTGGGAGTGATCGGGTTAGGCAACCGCGGCAGTTGGTGGGTGACCGAAATGCTGTTGGAGTTGGAGTATGTGAATATCGTCGGCCTTTGCGATGTGTATGCCGACCGGATCGAAAAGATCCGGGATCAGATGTTGGAAAAAGGGTTCACGGCGCCGGCTGTGCAAACGGTACAGTATCGGGAACTGATCGATGCACCGCAAGTGGATACGGTACTGATCTTTTCGGCTTGGAGTAATCATGTAGACGCCGCGCTATACGCTATGAAGGCGGGGAAGCCGGTCGGAATGGAAGTGGGCGGTGCTTACGGTTTAGAGCAGTGCTGGGAACTGGTGCGCACCTATCAGCAAACCCAAACGCCCTTTATGCTATTGGAAAACTGCTGTTACGGTGAATATGAACTGATGGCATTGAATATGGCGAAAAGGGGGGCACTTGGCGAGATCGTGCATTGTGACGGCGGATACATGCATGATCTGCGCGATGAGGTTGCCCGCGGGAACGAAACCCGCCATTACCGCTTTAACGAATATCTTACCCGCAATGCCGAGAATTATCCTACGCATGAGATCGGGCCGATTTCCAAACTCCTGCATATCAACAACGGCAACCGTTTTGAATCCCTGGTTTCGGTCAGTTCGCGTTCGGCCGGTTTGCATGCGTATATTTGCGCACATGAAGAATTGAAAGAAAAATACGGCGATTTGCAGTTCAAGCAGGGTGATATTGTCAATACCCTCATCCGTTGTGCGGACGGAAGCACGGTGGCGATCGCATTGGATACCACTTTGCCGCGGTATTACAGCCGCAATTTTACCGTGCGGGGAACCAAAGGGATGTATGATGAAAACACCCAGTCTTTTTTCTTTGACGGTGAAGATCACAGCCAAACCGAATGGGATTGGTCGCCGGAATTCGGCAACCGTCAGCGGTATAAAGAGAAATGGCAGCATCCGATCTGGAAACACTATTATGAGGTGGGTGTAAAAGAGCAGGGGCACGGAGGCATGGACTTCCTGGTGATTGATGCGTTTTTTGAAGCCCTGGATCAAAATCTCCCGATGCCGATCGATGTATATGACGCCGCTTGTTGGATGGCGATCACGGCGTTAAGCGCCAAATCCATCACGCTCGGATCGCAGCCTGTGGAATTTCCCGATTTTACGGAAGGAAAATGGCAAAAGCCGCAACCGCAGCCGGAATGGAAATATGCTTTTTAATCTGGCGGGAGTTGAACTCCAGCCAGATAGATGCCGGGCGCCCGAAAAAAGGGTTGCCCGGCTTTTGTTTTTGATGTATAATACTGTCGGTATTTACAAAAAGCGTTTTTCCGGAAACAAGGAAAAATTCCGGTGTTCAGGATAAGCATGAAATAAAGGCGGATAAGCATGAAACATCTTTTTATTTTCAATCCCGGGGCGGGGAACGGAAAAATCTCCCCGGAGCAAGTGAAGGAGCAACTGCAAAACAGCGGGTTGGATTTTGAAATTTACATCACCAAAGGCCCTCATGACGCGACGGAATATGTCGCCCGGCGTGCCGCAAGCGGCGAAGCGATCCGTTTTTATGCCTGCGGAGGAGACGGCACGATCAAAGAAACGGCGGAAGGCGTGATCGGGTGCGGGAATGCCGAACTTTCGGTGGTTCCGATCGGCAGTGGAAACGATTTTGTAAAATGCTTCGGCGGGGCGGAAAATTTTCGGGACCTGCCGGCGCTTTGCGCCGCCCCCGCCATGCCGATTGATGTGATCACGGTAGGGCAGGAACACGCGATCAATGCTTGCAACTGCGGGTTTGACGCTGTGGCGGCGGATCATATGATCAAAGTGAAACGCAAAAAATGGAACGGCGGCAAAAACGCTTATACGACCGGGCTGATTTATGCAATTTTTCATGCTATGAAAAATCGCGGCACCGTATGGGCGGACGGGGAGAAGATCATGGAAGGCGCGTTTTTGATGTGTACGATTTCCAACGGGAAATATATCGGCGGAAAATTTCAGTGCGCGCCCCTTGCCGACACGGGCGACGGCTGGCTGGAAGTGTGTTGTTTCCGCCCGGTTTCCCTTTGGAAACTGATTCGGGTGATCGGCATGTATGAGCGGGGAGAACATATCGGCAATCCCGCTTTTGCGAATATCATGGTTTATCGCCGTGCCAAACGGGTGGAGATCGAGTCGCAGCAAGAACTGACGGTTGCGCTTGACGGTGAAATCCGCCATATGAAAACCTTGGTCGCTGAAGTGCGGCCGCACGCCCTTTCCTTTGCCGCCCCGCTTTGATTTCGCTTTTTTTGGCGGATCGGTGACCGAAAAAATTTGATCCCCCGGATAAACCGGGGGATTCAGTCTGTCGAAAAACCAAAATCAACCACTTGGCGCCGATTTCGGCGCCATTTTTGTTTTTCCGGCGACAAGTGCGTCGGAAAA
>CACXFE010000058.1 GCA_902766855.1 Oscillospiraceae bacterium
CGACAGCCCTTGTTTTTCTTTATCTGTTTTTTTACGCTGTGCGCATTCTGAGAAGCGCCCCGGGAGTAACCGGCCGCTCAAACGGGATCCTGACCGTCATCATCGGGCGCGGAGCGTCTTTGATCGGCTTTCCGCCTTCTTCAAATAATTGTGTGACCGGCACCGCAAACGGCGGCTTTTTCGGTTCCAAACAATCCAGTTCCTGCCCTACCCCGAATTTGTTTTTCAGTGTGGCCGTTATACAGCCGTTTTCATACCCCGTTACAACAGCCGCTACCGCATAATCCCGCACATAACCGCCGTTTTGATAAGTCTGCGCATTTTCCGGGCGCCCGAAATAAAAGCCGGTGGAATATGGCCGATGGCTGATTTTATTCAGTTCTTCCGCCACCCATTCGGGCATCGGTTCGCCTCTTTGCAAGCTGTCCAACGCGCCGCGATAAGCATTAGCGGTAACCGCCGTGTAATAATGGGATTTCGCTCTGCCCTCGATTTTGATGCTGTCGATCCCGCATGCCGCCATTTGATCGAGATACGGCGCCATACAAAGATCGTTGGCATTAAGAATGTAAGTGCCTTTTTCGGTTTCGGTCATATCAAAATACTGCCCGGGGCGTTTTTCCTCCATCAGTGTATAACTCCATCGGCAAGGCTGCGCACAGTCCCCGCGGTTGGAATCCCGCCCGGTCATATAACTCGACAGCAGGCACCGCGCCGAAAAAGAAACGCACATCGCGCCGTGCGCAAACGCTTCGATTTCGAGATCCGCCGGTGTTTTTTCGCGGATCTCCGCAATTTCACGGAGTGAAAGTTCCCGTGCAGCCACGATCCGTTTCGCACCGAGATCATAAAACGCGCGGGCGGTTTCATAATTACAAATGCCCGATTGTACCGAAATATGCAAATCACAGTGAGGCGCGTACCGTTTCACCAACCCGATCGTACCGAGATCGGCCGCGATCACCGCGTCTGCTCCCACCTGATCCACAAGGCGCAAAAACGCCGGCAACCGTGGAATTTCCTCATTATGCGGAATGGTATTGCAGGCAACATGCACCTTCACACCCCGCGCATGTGCATAGGCGATCCCCTCACGCAGGTCTTCTTCCCCGAAATTATCCGCGGCGGTACGCATCCCGAATTCTTCCCCGGCAAGATACACCGCATCCGCCCCGAAATCCACTGCGGCTTTCAGGCGCGTTAAATCCCCGGCGGGGCAAAGCAGTTCCGGGATCTTATCTGTCGCCAAACCAATTCTTCTCCCTTTTCAGCCGTGCAATGGTAGCGTTATGCTCGGCCAATGTTTTATTGAAATGGAACTTCATTTGTGCGTCGCTCACAAAGAAATAATAATCGAAATTCTCGGTCGGATACACCGAGGCTTTGATGGCGTTAAAACTCGGTGAGCAAAGAGGACCGGGCGGTAAACCGTTGGATTGATAAGTGTCATACTTCCCTGATCCGTAAGGATATTTGATCGTGGGGGATGATTCCAGTTTCATAAATTCATCACTTTTCAAGCGGTTAAAAAAGACCGCCGCCACATTGGGCATTTCTTCCGGGCTGCCGCCCGCTTCCAACTCCACGATCGAAGCCATCGTCAGCATTTCGTGCAAAGAATAGCCGCTTTCTTTGATCTTTTGGCGAATTTCCGCCGTAAGTTTTTCATCCAGCGATTTCAACATTCTGTCTACCGCCAAATGTGCACATTCTTTGGAATCATAACTGTAAAAATCGTAGGTTTCGGGGAATAAATAGCCCTCTAAACGGTAATACACCTTTTCTTCGGGAATATCCTTGATAAAATCATACCCGAAATGACCGTGCTGAACCTCGCTGATAAAATCCGCCGAGGTACACACGCCCGCCGTTTCCAGAGCCTCCGCGATCTCATCCACCGTGGCCATTTCCTTAATGGTCACTTTCACGCTTTCTGCCCGGGCGCCTTCTTCGATCAACATTTCCGCCAGCGCCTCATACCCCGCTTCGGTATTGAAATGATACACACCGTACTGGAAGCGGCTGTCATAATGTTTCAGTTTCGCATACAAGCGGAACAGAATCGGCACTTTCACGGCGCCGCTTTCCTTCAACTGATAGGCAATGGTTTGCGCGGGGGTTCCGTTTTTGATTTCCATCGTCACTTCCTGCCCGCGACCGAAGCCGATGCCCATATAATCCGCCCCGGCATAGATCACACCAAATGCCAGGCCAACCGAAACGACAAGGATCACCAAGATCCAAATCAATGTTTTCACCATGCCGCCCGATCGGCGTTCCTTTTTCTTCTTTTTCACAGGTTTTTCAGATTCCTCGTTTTCTATGGAAAAACCCTTGCCAATCACAAAATCGTCCTCATCGGCCGGTTTGGCTAAAAAATCCTTTTCGTCATCCATATCCTTTTCTCCGATCGTTTATTTGATCTTCATGTTCTTTTTCAAAGTTTCCGCTTCCAAGGGAGTGCGCAGCGCCGCCAGCAATGCCAATCCGAAATCGAATGCGGCCCCTGCGCCGTAAGCCGTGATGATCTGCCCGTCTGTGACAACGGGCGAGTCTTCAAACCGTGCGCCGATCAAGTCTTTCTCAAATCCGGGATAGCAGGTTGCCCGCCGGTCCTTTAAAAAGCCTTTATGCCCGAGAATCGAAGGCGCCGCGCAAATCGCCCCGATCAGCACGCCGTTTCGGTATGCGGCGTCCAGCGCGGCCTGTACCGCCCCGCTGTTTTCCAAATTGACCGTGCCCGGCATCCCACCGGGTAAAACCACGGCTTGCACACCCGCTTGCGGAATTTCCTCTTCCGCAAGATCGCAAACCACCGGGATTCCGTGCGAACCTTTTACGGTTTTCCCGTCGATGCCTACGGTTTGTACCGTTACACCGCCGCGCCGCAAAATATCCACGGGCGCCAGAGCCTCACATTCTTCAAAGCCCTCTGCCAAAAACACCAGTACCATTTTGCTTCACTCCTGATATACTGCTTCGACCGCCTGTAACACCCGGTCGGATATTTCTTCAATGGAAAGCGGCTTACCGCCCTGCGCGCAGGGGATCACTTTCCACCCCCAGCGTTCCGCGGTGAAAAGCGCCGCTTTGCGGCAGTGCTCCAAATAAGCCACATCCCGCTCATGAATATCCTTTTCGCCGCCCGCCTGTTCATACCGCTTTTTCAGCAACTCCTGGGAAACGGCGGTGGGCATATCCAGGAAAATCACCAAATCCGGTTTTGGAATGCCGATTTTACGATATTCAAAATCATATAACCAATCCAGATAAGCCGGCCATGCTTGCTGCGGCAGTTTGGAAGCCTGATGCACCGCGTTGGAAGTGGTGTACCGCCCCGCGATCACCGTGCCGCCGTTTTGGTAATGCTCGCCCCAGTTCATTTTATAGGAAGCATACCGATCCACCGTATAAAAAGCCGAAGCGGCATAGGCGTTTACATCTTCCGGGCGAGAGCCGAAACGCCCCGCCAAATACATTTTCACCAGGGCGCTTGAATCGCTTCCGTAATCCGGAAAGGATACGGACAGGCAGTGCCGCCCCGCTTCGTTCAGCCGCTTTTCCAGCCGCTCCAACTGGGTGGATTTTCCGCTGCCGTCCAGCCCTTCTATCACGATCAGTTTACCCATGCTTTTTCAATTCCTTATAAAACTCGCGCACTTCCTGCGGTTTCCCGCAAGACATCTTCCCTTCCGAACAACCGCCGCGCACACAGGACGGGCCTGCGTTTTTGAAAAGATCAGGCGCCACTTCGGATACCAGTGCCAGCATTTGGTTGGCAACATCCTGTATTTCCCACTGTGCCCGCTTGCAGCAGCGGATCTTGAAGAAATTCATCAGGGAGCGGGCGTTCATCGTCATCACCATTTGTGTTTCACAGGCATTGGGCAGAACAAAACGCGCGTCTTCGATCGCTTTTTTCTCCGCCATGCGATTGGCGGTTTTTTCATCTTTTCCTTCCGCCAGAAACGCCGCCTGATGCTTGGCTTTTAAAATCTCGGTCAAGCGGTCGTACCGCTTTTGATCCTCCGCCATGATCTCCTCATAAATTTGTTTTGCTTCTTCATCCGCGGCGATTTCGGGCGGGGTGACATATTCAAAACTGCCCTCTCGCACATAACGCTGGCTTTTAACCGAAAAAGAAGCCATTCTATGCCGCGTGATCTGCGCGAGCAACGAGCGGGAAACCCCTTCGATCCCGAAGGTGAAGGAAGCATGTTCAATCGGGCTTTCATGCCCGATTTCAGACAGCATTTCCACAAAAGAAGCCGCCTTTTCATCGGTCAAATTGTTGGTCAACCCCGTAATATCGGAACTGCTGTAACAAAGTTTTGCCGCCGCCGCGACGGTGCGCTCGGGATTCGGCGTATGCGCCAATAAAATTACATGTGCCATCTCTGATCTCCCTTTTCCTTAAAATTTTCTGATTTCCAGTGTTTGATCGTCCTGCCCTTTTTCAATCTTGCGGATCACAATGACATAACTGTATTCATCACTGACCTTCACCGTTACCCGATCGCCGATTTTTCGCCCCATCAAGGCTTTTCCCATGGGGGATTCCCGGCTGATCAGCCGCTCTAACGAATTTTGGCGAAGAGAAGTAACGATGCGCACTTGCTCGACCGCGTCATCTTCTTCCACATAATACTCCACCGTGTCAAACAGCCCCACTTCGTCTTCTTTGCTTTCGGGGGAGATCACCACCGCGGTTTTGATCATGTTGCGCAAATAACGGATCCGGCTTTCATTGCGGCCGCGTTCCCGCTTGGCGGCATGATATTCGGCATTTTCGCTTAAATCCCCGAAACTGCGGGTGAATTTCACTTCTTCCAAAATTTGCGGGCGCACCACCGAAATACGGTATTCCAATTCGTCCCGCATTTTTTGAATATCCACTTTGGTCAATTCATCATACATATAAATTCCTCATAAATAGTGAAGAAGTACGCGCAGCAGCGTGAACACGATCAACACCGCGATCAGCAAAAGCAGTGATTTTTTCCGCGCTTGCTTTCCTTTTTCGATCAGCGGCTTAAAATCGGTATAAAAACACGAATCGGCAGAGAGTTCCGCCTTGCGGAACACCACCATTTGATTTTGCCAAAGCATAACAAAATGCGCCGGTAAATCATACACTGCCGTAATTTCGGCAAAGGGCATTTTCAGGCTTTTCACCGTTTCCCCGCCGCGATCCACAAAAAGGCGAACCGCCCCTTCTCCGATCACATACCGATAGGTGCTTTCCGCCGCACGAAGCGCGCCGGCTGTCATCGCCTTTTTCTGCCGTTTCACCGTTATCCAACACAATAAAAGCCAAATCAGTAAACAACCCGTGCAAAAGCCGGAGAGCCATGCGGATTCCCGCAACAGGAGCCCGATCGCCAGCATCAAAACAAAATACAGGCAGGCTATCCCCAGCCGAAGATACCCGGGGCGCAAAATGCGCCGGTAAACCGAAGAAAATTCTTCCACCCCGTACCGATAGGTCAATTCTTCTTTTTTTGCCTGTTCTTCCATTTACTGCTTGTCGGCTTTCTTGAATATTTCTTCCGGAATATTGAGAATCGAGCCTTCCCCGCTCACCATCGGCAACTCGCCGTTCCATTTTTCGATAAACTGCTTTTGAATGATTTTATCCGATAGTTCCTGATTCAACAAACGGTTGGCTTTGGCCTCCGCCTCGGCTTGGGTGATCTTCACTTGTGCCTCTGCTTCGGCATTGGTGATTTTGGTTTGTTTTTCGGTTTCGGCTTTCAGCAGTTGCTGCTGTGCAACCTGTTTTTCCTCGATCGCGGTAATAAACGCGTCGGAAAAATCAAA